>DATGTW010000158.1:0-8009 GCA_035301625.1 Paenalcaligenes sp. | reverse complement strand
AGCTTGCTATAGCGATACATATTGCCTGTAGCAGCCATCAATGCCAGGATTAACCCCTGCTTACCATCTAAAAACCCCCGCCGAATAATATAAACGCGCACAAAAGTCCAAAACATCTTGAGCAGGATACCTACTACGGATATCTTGCGTCCGCGTGCCCATAGGCTTTGCGCGGCTGCAGTCGAGTAGTGATCCATTTTTTTAATGTGCGTTTCTACACTATCGTAAGGGTAGTGGTAGATGACCCCCTGTAACTGTCCCACCCTCCCCTTAAACTGAACACTTTCATGTACCAGGTCATCGCTAAAACGGGCTTGGGTGCGGCGAAATAAACGCAATATAAAATCAGGTCTCCAACCACTATATTGCATCCATCGTCCGCCATAACATGACATCCTGGAAAGCTCATAGGCATCGGGGATATCACGATTATCGGACCCTGTTGTGGGATTAATCACTGCCAGGATTTGCTGAGCAAGTTCAGAGCTAATACGTTCATCTGCATCTAATGACAATACCCATTCACCTTGAGCGTAGTCTAATGCACGGTTTTTCTGAGGACCAAAGCCGGGCCAATCTGCACTTTTAAAAACTTTGGCACCGGCCTGCTCAGCTAATGCACAGGTATCATCTGTACTGCCGGAATCAAGCACAATGACCTCATCGGCAAAAGCGACTGAGTGAATGCAGTCAATAATATGTGCCGCTTCGTTTTTAGTGATAATGGTGACCGAAAGCCTCACTATGCGCACCCCTATTGAACCGTTGCTGATAATCAATTTCTATCTGTGCTGCACCGAGCCAATCGTTGAGTTGCTGCAGCAAAGCATCACTCAAACGCACATTCCACTCGATACCCAAACGCATAGCGCAACTGTACTCACCGTTAATTATTTCCAGCTCAACAGGGATACCGGGTCGATTATTTTCAGGCTCGCCGCGGAACGGATTAAGCACAGCGTGCAGTTTGTCGATTTCCTGGTGTTCTGGCAATAGCTGCAGACGCAAACACCCCGCATGCTCTTCACGTGCTCGCTGTAAGTCATAAATATCATCAGCAGAGACGCGCAACCCGCCACTATAATCATCATGGCTGACGCGGCCGCGGATAATCACCAACTCATCTTCTTTAAGTAGATCTTGATGCTCTTGATAGACTTCGCTAAAGACCGCCACCTCGACCTGAGCAGTGCCATCTTCGAGAATGCCGTAATACATACGCCCCCGGCGGGTATTCCTGCTGCGTCCCGATTGCAATACCCCAGCAAACCATTGGGGCTCACGGCTGGGTTGTAAATCAACCAAAGGCGTAGGAGCAAATCGACGCACTTCGTCGCGCCATACATCAAATAGATGTGCACTGAAATAAAAGCCGATCGCTGTCTTTTCGGCACGCAGCAAAGTATCCATATCCCAGGCAGGTACTTCGGCCAGGCTTTGCTCGACAATATCACTGGCATCATCGTCAAATAAAGATACTTGATTGACTGTTCGCGCGGCTTGCTCAGCTGCCTCGAGTGCGCGTGGCAAAGTGGCTAATAAAGCAGCTCGATTTTCCTCTATAGAATCAAATGCACCCGCTCGGATGAGGGCTTCGATACATCGCCTATTGACGACATGTCGATCAATACGACGACAAAAATCGAATAAACCGGTAAATGCCCCACCTGACTCTCGGGCTTGTACTATCGCATCGACAGCTGCTTTACCGCTGCCTTTGATGGCCCCTAAGCCATAACGAATGGTGCGCGGAGGCATGCCTTGGGCAACGGCATCATCACGTACCGGGACAAAACGATACAAGGACTCATTTACATCTGGCGGCAAGATGTCGACATCATTAGCTTTGGCGTCTTGGTAAAAAATATGTACCTTGTCCGTGTCATCCATGTCAGAGAGCATGGTCGCTGCCATAAACTCAGCTGGATGATAGGCCTTTAGCCAAGCCGTATGATAAGCAATTAATGCATAAGCTGCCGAGTGACTCTTGTTAAAGCCGTAGCCAGCAAATTTCTCCATCAAATCAAAAAGCTTGGTGGCTAACTTGGGAGCATAGCCTTTTTTCTTGGCGCCTTCGGTAAATAGCACACGATGCTCTGCCATCTCTTCGGGTTTTTTGCGGCCCATAGCACGCCGCAGCAAGTCAGCGCTCCCTAGAGAATACCCACCAATGATTTGTGAAATGAGCATCACCTGCTCTTGGTACACAATCACCCCATAGGTACTTTCGAGCACACTATGTAAGTCATCATCAAAATAATCGACCTGCGCTCGGCCATGTTTCCTATTCACAAAATCGCTGACCATCCCAGATTCCAAAGGTCCAGGTCGGTACAGGGCAAGCATCGCAATAATTTCTTCAAAATTATTAGGCTGTAAATTACGCAGTAGGTCCTTCATGCCACGCGATTCGAGCTGAAACACAGCTGTGGTGTTTCCCGCTGATAGCAATTCATAGACCTTGGGATCATCCAAAGTCAGCTTTTCCAGACTAAATTGCGCTTTGTCTGGATTAAACTCGCGCACAAATTTGACCGCCCAATCCAAAATGGTCAGGTTGCGCAACCCTAAAAAATCAAATTTGACTAGCCCAACATCTTCGACATCATCCTTGTCGTATTGAGATACGGCATTGGCCTCGAGATCGGGCTGACGATATAAAGGACAATAATCTGTGAGTTTCCCCGGAGCAATTAATACCCCACCTGCGTGCATCCCCACACTACGCACCAACCCTTCGAGTGGTCGCGCCAAATCAATGAGCGTTTGCACCTCTTCGTCATTTTCATAACGCTCTCTAAAGGCCGGCTCTTGGTCCAAGGTACGCTCTAAGGACCAAGGGTCAGCAGGGTTAAAGGGAATCATTTTAGACAACGTATCGCAGAGCCCATAGGGCATATCCAGAACACGGCCGACGTCACGCACTACTGCCTTGGCCCCCAGTGTGCCAAATGTAGCAATCTGGCTCACTGCCTGTTTGCCATAGCGTTTTTTGACATAATCAATAACGCGTTCGCGGTTATCCTGACAGAAATCAATATCAAAGTCAGGCATCGAAACTCGCTCTGGGTTCAAAAAACGCTCGAACAGCAGATCATATCGCAGCGGATCGATGTCCGTAATGCCTAGACTATAGGCGACCAATGAACCCGCCCCTGAACCACGACCAGGGCCCACAGGCACCCCATTTTCTTTACCCCAATTAATAAAGTCAGCCACGATTAAGAAATAACCAGGGAAACCCATCTCGATGATGGTATTACATTCGGTGTCCAAACGCTCTTTGTACTCAGGGTAATGGGCTGCACGCTCTTGCTCATCGGGATACAACAACTGCATGCGCTCTTCCATCCCTTCGGCAGCTAGTTGATGCAAATAGTCGCCCAGGCTCATCCCCTCGGGTGTGGGGAAATCAGGCAATTTGGCTTCGCCGAGATTCAACGCAACGTTACAGCGCTGCGCGATGGTCAGGGTATTTTCCAGCGCGGATGGCACATCAGCAAAACGTTGGGCCATAGTATGCGAATCCAGAAAATACTGATCGGGGGTAAAGCGTTTAACCCGACGCGGGTTGGCTAGTTGTTCGCCTTCGGCAATACAAACTCGCACTTCGTGCGCTCTGAAGTCATCTGGCTCTGAAAATTGGATAGGGTGTGTTGCCACCACAGGTAAACCGAACTCAGCCGCCAAAGCAATAGCTGCTTGTACGTAGGTTTCATCATCCTCGTGGCCAGCACGTTGCAGCTCGATAAAGAAACTTTGCGGAAAGGCATCAGCCCATTCTTGAGCCAGTGATCGTGCCAAATCGAGATTACCAGAGAGTAAGGCATGGCCAACATCACCCAGTCGCCCCCCTGAAAGGACAATGAGGTTCGATTCCTGCAACAGCCATTCTTTTTTTACTTCGCCGCGACCTCGATACTGGTTTTCTAGCCAAGCCTCGCTAAGCAGACGACAAATCGCCAGATAGCCGTCATAATTTTCTGCCAGCAATAAAGCACGATGCGGTTTGTCGCGATCATCTGGGTTTTCTAGCCAAATATCAGCACCCACTATGGGTTTAACGCCCGCCTTGCGTGTCGCTTTATAAAACTTTATCAGGCCAAAAAGATTAGCCAAATCGGTCAGGGCCAGTGCAGGTTGCTCATATTGCACTGCTTTATTAACCATATCAGGGATGCGTGTAATTCCGTCCACTACTGAATATTCTGAGTGGGTGCGCAAATGCACAAAAGCGGGTGTAGCGGCCGCTACGGTAGCTGCTGTAGAGGGAGTAGAATCAATAGTCATAAAGCTGCTAAATGCTTTCTAATAGGAATCTAAAAAAATTAATGCGCTGACCAGGTGCTGTGTTGCCTGTCTATAGCGACAGTTCTTTACGCACGCGCTCCCAGAGTCGGCTTAATCGTTTCGGCGAGACAGGCCGTGGGGTACGCAATTCTTGGGCAAATAAAGACACGCGTAACTCCTCTAGTTGCCAGCGATATTCTTGCAATAACTCGGGTGCAGTACCTTTTAAGTCTTTGAGGGCTTCCAAATAGTTTAACTCTAATGGCGTGATCTCTGCTTGCCAACGCTGATCGCGGTTAGGATCAGTACGCAGTTTATCCATGCGCATTAAAACACCCCGCAAATAACGCGGAAAATGACGCAGCTGCCCATACCCAGTCTGCTTTAAAAAGCCTTTAGGCATCAACCGGCGTAGATGTGCTCGCATGTCCTGATGGGCTTCTTTATAGGCCTCGTGATCCTCTAGGACCTGTTGTACCTGAGTCCAATACTTGAGAATTTCAGTGATCAACCTGACCATTTCCTGGCAAGCTGTATTGAACTCCTGTTTAGCCTGCTGCAAGCGCGCGCGAAATTCTTTTTCCGTGCGGGGCCAAGGTTGTTGCAATGCAGCTTGCTCAATGGCGCGCTCAATGACCTGCTCGACCAATTCATCCTGCGTACCAAAATGCCTAAACTGTAACGCCTGTGGTAATAAATCCCGCTGCAATTGTCGGCGCTGATAGCGCTCGGACTCTTTCATCTGCAGTAAAAACAAACGCTTTAACCCCTGCTGATGTATCTGCTGGGCTTTAACTGGCTCATCTAAAACCACAATCTGGCAATCCTTGCCTTGGTCTTCTAAAGCAGGATAACCGATAACGGACTGACGCCCTTTTTGCAAGGTAATTTCAGTCTCCCAATCACCAAAGCTCCAATCGGTAAATCGCTCATTCCCAAAACGGCTTTCTATGCGCTGATCTTGACTGGCCACCTCGCGAAATTGCTGCTGCGCTTTGCGACTGAATTGAACTTGTAATTCGTGTAGATCGCGACTACCGGCCAAAAACCGTCCCTTGTCATCCACCACATGAATATTCATATGTAAATGAGCAGGCAAATCAGCTACTTTAAAGTCTGCTGCATCAATACGTACACGTTTTTGCTGCCAAATATCCTGAATCAAGGCATCAATCAAAGATCCGTTAGGATGCACCGCCTCTTTGAAATGACGCTCATAAAACCCCGCCACATAATCCGGGATGGGCACGCATACCCGACGATGTCGCAAAGGCAATGAACGCAGTAAAGCCTCAACCTTATCCTTGAGTAATCCAGGTACGAGCCACTGCAGTGGCTCGGGCGTGAGCTGATTTAAATGAAAAAGAGGTACCTGCAGGGTCACCCCATCGAGGATTGAGCCCGGCTCAAAGTGATAGCTCAGTTTAAGCTCCAAGCCATGCAAATCTAACACCCGCGGATACACATCGACGGTAATATCTTGGGCCTTGTGCTGCATGAGCACTTCGCGTGTTAGATACAGCTGCTTTTGCTGTTGGCGTGGTAGTTTTCTATACCAACGCTCTAGCGTGGCTGTTTGATAAACATCCTGGGGAATTTGTTTATCGTAGAACTCGTAGATCACCTGTTCATCGACCAAAATATCAGGGCGGCGCGAGCGGTGCTCTAATTGTTCAATGTCGCGGATCAAACGCTGATTATGCCGATAGAAATCTAAGCGTGTATGCATTTCTGCGGGCACGAGCCCCTCGCGTAAAAATATTTCACGCGCCTGTGCTGGGTTAATACGCCCAAAATGTACCCGCCGTCCTTGGTAAATCAGCAGCCCAAACAGCATCCCACGCTCGTTTGCGACCACCCGACCGTTGCGCTTTTCCCAGCGCGGTTCATTCCAATGTTTACGAATGAAACGACCTGCCACCGCCTCGATCCATTCGGGCTCAATACGGGCAACACAGCGTGCAAACACCTGAGTTGTTTGCACAATTTCACCGGCCAAAACCCAGGCACCCCCTCTTTTACTCAGCGTCGAGCCTGGGTGAATATAAAAGCGAATCTCGCGCGTGCCTTGATATAGGCGACCATCTTCGGTGCGATAGCCTATTTGGGATAATAAACCTGTGAGTAAGGCTTTATGGATCTGCTCGTAGGTCGCCTCGCTTTGATTAATACGCCATTTCTGTTCGCGCACCAATGTGCTTAACTGTTTGTAGACCTCGCGCCATTCCCTGAAGCGCATTGGCGAAAGAAGCTGTTCACGCAATCGATTCGCCAAAGCACGCCGCGACAAACGGCTTTTGACCAATTCGGCATACCACTGCCACATATTTAAATAAGACAAAAACTCGGACTGTGAGTGAATAAACCGCTGATGCGCACGCTCTGCCTGTTCTCGACGTTCCATCGAACGATCGCGCGGGTCTTGGACAGACAAAGCAGCTGCTATCACGAGTACCTCGGATAAACAGTCAAATCGTTGAGCGGCAATGATCATGCGACCAATACGTGGATCTAATGGCCATCTAGAAAGCGTGCGCCCTACCCGCGTCAATCGGCCACGCGCATTAAGCGCGCCTACCTCTTCAAGTATTTGATAACCATCAGCGATAGCTCGGCCACTGGGTGGATCCACAAAGGGAAAATTCTCAATGTCATCCACACGCAGGGACTTTAACCGCAAAATAACCGAGGCCAAAGAAGAACGCAGGATCTCGGGGTCAGTAAATTCAGAGCGAGATTCAAAGTCTTCTTCACTATAAAGGCGAATACAGACACCTGGGCCCAAACGACCACAGCGTCCAGCGCGTTGATTAGCCGATGCCTGACTAATGCGCTCGATACGCAATTGCTCAATTTTATTACGCCATGAATACCGTTTGATACGCGCTAATCCGCTATCAATCACATAGCGAATCCCGGGCACGGTGACGGATGTTTCCGCAACGTTGGTTGCCAAAACAATACGCCGAGCCTGACCCTGGGGCCTGAAAATACGCTGTTGTTCAGCCTGACTTAGTCGCGCATAGAGGGGCAAGATATCGACCCCTATTAATTCCTGACGGCGCAAAAACTGAGCCGCATCACGGATCTCGTGCTCGCCGGGCAAAAACACTAAAATATCCCCACTGCCATGAGTACGGCATTCTTGCACCGCATCCAGAATGCCATCATGCAAATCACGCTCAGCTTGCTCGACGGCGCTTTTACTGCCTTGGCCTTGACTGTCGGGATCGCCGTCATCTTGCAAAATGGAACGGTAGCGAATCTCGACCGGGTGCAGCCGCCCTGAGACATCAATAACCGGAGCGGGTTGACCGTTGAGACTGAAATGCTGGGCAAACTTATCTGCGTCAATGGTGGCTGATGTAATGATCAGCTTTAAATCAGACCGTTTTTGCAACAGTTGATAAAGAAAACCCAGCAGAAAATCGATATTAAGTGTCCGCTCGTGGGCCTCATCAATGATGATCGTGTCATACTGTCGCAACAAAGGATCGCGTTGTGATTCAGCCAATAAAATTCCATCAGTCATTAATTTGATGGATGTTTCTTCGGTGCTTTTATCGGCGAAACGTATCTGATATCCCACCCAGCGACCGATAGGCGTTTCTAGCTCTTCCGCGATCCGATGCGCCACCGAGGTAGCTGCAATACGGCGGGGTTGAGTATGACCGATGGTTTTATCATGACCGCGTCCCAGTTCGAGACAGATTTTAGGG
>DATGTW010000157.1:0-27621 GCA_035301625.1 Paenalcaligenes sp. | reverse complement strand
CTGTCATTAGGGTCTACGGCGGCGATAGCGCCCGCCTCGAGTGCTGCCGCACGGCGCCCAGCGTCAGGCTCGATGACGATGACCCCTCGGCCACCGAGGGCTTTGTGCAGGTGTAGGCTCATCAACCCCAAACCCCCGGCTCCGAACACCACCATGGCGCGCTTTTTTAATATATCAGCATCAAATTTTTTCAATGCAGAAAAGCAAGTCAGCCCCGAGCAGGCCAAGGGCGCTGCTGCGATGGGATCTAGACCTTGCAATGGAATCAAACAACGCGGGTGCGGGACGAGTAAATAGCTGGCATACCCGCCAGGCCGATTAATGCCAATAGTGTCAGGTTTTAAGCAGTAATTTTCACGTCCGCTGCGGCATTCATCACAGTGACCACAGCCTAGCCAGGGATACACCAAGCGCAGCTCGCCCGATTGCAATTGGTCGACCTCAGGGCCCCAGGCAACGACCTCGCCCACATTTTCATGACCCATGGTCAACGGTAAATGCACGCCACGCTCCTGCAACGACATCATGCGTCCGTGCCCCAGGTCATACCCGCCCTGCCACAGATGCAAATCTGTGTGGCACACCCCAGCCGCCCGCATACGTAGCAAGACCTCAGTGCCTTGGGGGGTAGGTAGCTCGGCATTTGTCTCAGCCAATGGCGCCCCAAATTCAACAACTTGCATACTTTTCATAATAACCCTCCTGTGTTTCTTTTCACTTTCATTTTGTCGCGTTTATTTATTTTCCACAATCATTATTTGTCCCCTGTTTGCGCTGAAACAAAAAGCCCCCACCTGAGGGGACAGGCAGGGGCCAGATAGGGTTTTTTCAATAAGTTATTTGACGACCTCCTTGGTTGCTGTGATGGGTGCAGTTTGGCTACCTCGCCCTTTGCTTGGTAAGAGACCTAAAATCACTTGCCAGGCAACGGCAAAGGCACCGACGATAAAGACCACGTCACCAAAGGTACGGACCCAACGCAAGGTTTGCAGGATGCTTTGCTGCATGAATTCCTCGCTGCGGGCGTACCACATGCCCTCGGTGGCGCTGGCGTAGAACTGGATCAGACCAATGGGCAACAAGCTGGTCACAATCATCAATACCAGGCCTGCATTTAGCCCCCAAAATCCAGTACGCATGAGTTTTTCATTAAACTTGAACCCAGGCACCGAGTAATGCAAGACCATCAGCACAAACCCGATGGACAGGAACCCATACACCCCAAAGAGTGCGGCGTGGGCATGCACGGGCGTAGTGTTCAGCCCCTGGATGTAGAACAAGGCCAAGGGTGGGTTAATCATAAAGCCGAATACGCCCGCACCTAACATGTTCCAAAAGGCTACTGCCACAAAGCACATGAGCGGCCATTTGATCGTGTCCATCCAGGGTACGCGCGCTTTGTGGCGCCAATTATCCCAGGCCTCGTAACCCAACAGGATAAGGGGGACGACCTCTAGCGCACTAAAGGTGGCACCAATCGCCATGACAGGTGTTGAGGTACCGGAAAAATACATATGATGCAGGGTACCGGGCACACCCCCCAGCATAAAGAGCGATGTCGCCACCAAACTCGCCGCGGTTGCGGTGCGCTTGGAAACCAGGCCCAAGGCAGAAAAAATCACTGCCAAAGCCACGGTCGCAAAGACCTCAAAAATGCCCTCTACCCATAGGTGTACGACCCACCAGCGCCAGTATTCCATGATGGTGATATGGGTGCGCTCGCCATAAAACAGACCGGCCCCATAAAACAACCCAATACAAATGGTCGAAGCTGTAAATAAGGCGAGCAGGTTTTTATCCCCACCCTTTTTCAGGGCAGGAGCCATGGCACGTAGCATCAGCAGCAGCCAGAACATCAAGCCTATCCACTTGACGATCTGCCAAAAGCGGCCTAAATCCAGATACTCATAGCCCTGATGCCCAAACCAAAAGTTGAGATTGGCGGGCAGTATATGTTTTACCGCTAAAAAGTTACCTAAAAAGGAACCTACGACCAACACCACCAGTGCCCAAAAGAGCACGTTTACACCCAGCTTTTGGTATTTAGGGTCTTTACCACCATTAATAATAGGCGCTAAAAATAGTCCTGCTGCTAAAAAGCCAGTCGCTATCCAAAAGACTGCCGTTTGCAGGTGCCACGTGCGAGTCAATGAATAGGGAAACCACTGCGAGACATCAATGCCATAAAAGCTTTGCCCTTCGAGGGTGTAATGAGCAGTAAAGCCGCCCAACAACA
This sequence comes from Paenalcaligenes sp., assembly GCA_035301625.1. Lineage (GTDB taxonomy): Bacteria > Pseudomonadota > Gammaproteobacteria > Burkholderiales > Burkholderiaceae_B > Paenalcaligenes. The sequence goes on along the minus strand of DATGTW010000157.1, from coordinate 25,385 downwards.
CCTGAAAGAGAAATAACGCAACGGTCAGAACCAGATATTTACCCAGCGCGCGCTGCGAAGGGGTTAACGTAAACTCGCCAATAGGGTCTTGTTTGGGTGCGACGGGGTCCGCCTCTTCGCGGCGCATAAATGCCCAGCCCCACACCAGAAAACCTATCCCAAACAAGAGAATGACAATACTCATCAGCGACCAGACGATATTAGCGCCTGAGGGCGTGTTTTTAATCAATGGCTCAGGCGGCCAATTATTGGTATAGGTGACCGAAGTCCCGGGACGCTCAGTGCCAGCAGCCCAGGCCGTCCAAAAATAAAACATGGCCAAATCCTGGCGACGCTCTAACGAAGGCAAAGTACCTTCTTTCATGGCAAAGTTGGCCCGCGTTTTCTGCATGGATGGCTCATCGCCATATAAATCCACATAGTACTGCGCTGTTTGCTCTATCGCCTGTGCGCGTCGATCAGAGATTGTCACTACCTGACTATCAGGATCCAGGCTATTGGTGCGGTATTCTGCTTGTAAATCAGATTGCAACTGTGCCTGCTCGCCTGCCGTGAGCTCGGCATAGGGCACCCCATAGGCATCCACAGCGGCCAGCTCGAGCCAGTGCTCTAGCTCGCGGTGTAACCAGTCTGCGGTCCAGTCTGGTGCCTGATAGGCGCCATGCCCCCATACCGAACCTATTTGCATCCCGCCCGTGCTTTGCCAGGCGGTCTGCCCATCCAGTATTTGCTCTTCGGTGGTAATCACCACGTTGTCTGCCGTAACCACCTGAGACGGAATGGGCGGTGCTTGTCGATACACCTCTACCCCACTCCATGCCAAAACCCCAAATGTTACGAACAAGACAGCGAACAAAGTCCACCATAATCTTGCGTACTTACCCATTTGACATTCCTTTTTAAACGCTAATGAAATGCTGCCTCATCGCATTTAATATGCGCATCGCGCCGAGGCGTGGATCCCATTTGAACAATGGCGGAGTGTCTGGGTGTTTGATCTAAATCAATACGGTACCTTTTTAGTACTCTTTGTTGTTTTAATGTTGCATTTTATAATCATGTTAAGGCTAGAATGATATCCAGTTTGAATTTTTATTCACCATAACCCCAAAAAAACCATGTATTACTACTCAATAAAACACTTTCATGTTCTATTCGTGGTGCTCTCAATCACGTTTGTGCTGCTGCGCACCTTTGGCCTAAACACAGGCAGTCATTGGACCCAGCAGCGCTGGTTAAAGATACTGCACTATGGGGTAAATAGCCTGATGGCGGTTTTGGGGTTTACGCTAGCAGCTATGCTAGGCGCGAGCCAACCATGGATTTTGATGAAAATAGTGGGTATGTCGCTTTACCTATTGGCCGCTTTATTCGCGGTGCAGACCCACCGCAGTGCGATTGGCCGAGTCTATGCCCTGGTAATCGCCGTGGTAATCTATGCTTACACCATTGGCGTTGCCTTTAGCCACAGCCCGGCCTCGTTGTTTGCCAACACTGGCATTTAACCAATGATGCCCTCGGCTGATTTTATTTTATTGATTCGACTGACCCGCCGATGTAAATACAAAGCCGTAGACAGGTGGTATAGATTGGGGTTTTCTATCACGCGACAATAATCATCTTTACTGATATCAATGAGCGTATTGCCAATGCGGTAGTAAAAATGGTTTTGCGTGCGAATCACCTCAGCCCAATAGTTTTGCCTATTGTCTGGGCTCAAGCCTGAGGTCTGTGAGGATGGCTGTAGATGGCTGATGCCATGCCTCCCTAGATGCGGATCGGTATCACTTTGGCGGATACGAATGCGCACCACCTCGTATTTAATATCCACTCCATCGGCATCCAGATCCGTCACCTCATATTTATAAGGCAACGTCTGCTTAGCCAGAGGATCACCGTCCAAATAGGGTTGGACCAACACCTGATAGGCCGCATGCAGTCTTTTCAGACGCTGATGGATTTTTAATGCCGTAGAAAAATAATAAAGATGGGGATTATCGAGTATTTGCTGGAACTCTTGGTGACTGATATCCAGCAATACCGAGCCGTAGCGATAAAAATAGTGATTACCGGCCGAAATCACCGTGCCCTGTTCTTGGGCATCAAAGTTTAAATGCGTGTGCTCATAATCCGCGAAAGTCTGAATAGTCATGATGTTCTCCACTTTAGCCATGTTTTGACCCATGTCGGGGACGGCAATCGGGTGCAAATCCCCCCAGTCCATTGATTGGCTGAACCACGCCGTGCTGTGCCAAGCCACTGAGTGATGCCACAGTGGCGCCGTCAACCTCTGGATTTAGACGCGCGCATCACTGCATGTAGGCGAGGCCTGTAAAATATTTGGGCACAAAAAAAGCCCCATGCAAAAAGACATGAGGCCGCGGCTACCCGTTTGGTTGTTTCTGTTTGTGCAGAAACCGCATCCACTGATGTGAACCACCTTGCCCGGGTGGGCAGGTTGGGTTGGGCGGCTGGCCCATATCTAAATGCTAGTGTTCAATGTACTGCGTGGTTTTACAGCTGTCAAGAAAAACGCCCCCATGGGTTTGGGGGCGGATAGGTTTAAATGATTAATGGGACTATTTAGTCAGCCAAGCCTTTGGTTGCCAATGGGGCTGTAGGTGTTTTGCTGGGACGTAACCCACTGACGACCTGCCAAGCGATGGCCAAGGCGCCGACGATAAATACAGAATCCCCAAAAGTGCGGATCCAACGTAAAGTTTGCAGAATGCTTTGCTGCATAAACTCTTCGCTGCGGGCATACCACATACCCTCGGTAGCACTGCCATAAAACTGAATAATACCGATGGGCAACAAGCTGGTGACAACCATCAACATCAAACCTATATTGAGTCCCCAGAATCCTGTACGCATGAGTTTTTCATTAAATTTGAACCCAGGTACGGCATAGTGTAAGACCATCAGTACAAACCCAATGGACAGGAATCCGTATACGCCAAATAATGCCGAATGTGCGTGCACGGGGGTTGTGTTTAAGCCCTGTATGTAAAACAACGCCAGCGGTGGGTTAATCATAAACCCAAAGACCCCTGCCCCCAGCATGTTCCAAAAAGCCACGGCCACAAAACACATCAGCGGCCATTTGATGTTTTCCATCCAGGGGGCGCTGGATTTCAGGCGCCAGTTATCCCAGGCCTCGTAGCCCAAGAGAATCAAGGGCACGACTTCTAGTGCACTAAAACTAGCCCCGATAGCCATCACAGGTGTGGATGTCCCAGCATAATACATATGGTGCAAGGTACCTGGCACACCGCCCAACATAAAGAGCGAGGCAGCCACTAAGCTAGCGGCGGTTGCGGTGCGCTTGGAGACTAACCCCAATGAGGAAAAAATCACAGCCAAGGCAACAGTAGCGAAAACCTCGAAAAATCCTTCTACCCATAAGTGCACAACCCACCAACGCCAGTATTCCATGATGGTGATATGGGTGCGCTCACCGTAGAAAAGCCCAGTACCATAGAACACCCCAATGGAAATGGTTGAAGCCGTAAACAGTGCTAGCAGATGCTTGTCACCCCCTTTCTTAAAGGCGGGCAGCATCCCCCTGAGCATAAGCAATAGCCAGAACATCAGGCCAACCCATTTGATTATTTGCCAAAAACGGCCAATATCAATGTATTCGTAGCCTTGGTGTCCAAACCAAAAGTTGAGATTGGCAGGCAAGACTTGCTTAATGGCCAAGAAATTCCCCAGGAATGAGCCTACAACCAACACCACCAATGCCCAAAAGAGTATGTTTACCCCTAGTTTTTGATGTTTAGGGTCTTTGCCACCATTGATGATGGGTACCAAAAATAACCCAGCAGCTAAAAATCCTGTGGCAATCCAAAACAATGCAGTTTGCAAGTGCCAGGTGCGGGTCAGCGAATAAGGGAACCAGGCAGACACGTCAATGCCATAAAAGCCCTGCCCCTCAACGGTGTAGTGCGCGGTAAAAGCACCCAACAATACCTGAAAAACAAATAAAGCAACCGTCAGCACCAGGTATTTACCCAATGCGCGTTGTGATGGGGTCAGCGCCACACTGCTGATGGGATCCTCTTTGGGAGCCACCGGGTCGGGTTCTTCACGACGCATAAATGCCCAGCCCCACACTAGAAACCCGATCCCTATCAGCAAAATGACAATACTCATCAAAGACCAAACAATGTTGGCTGCTGAGGGTTTGTTTTCAATTAAAGGTTCGTGCGGCCAGTTATTCGTATAAGTCACCGAAGTACCCGGGCGCTCTGTAGCAGAAGCCCAAGCGGTCCAAAAGTAGAATTTGGCCAAATCTTGACGACGCTCTAACGAAGGCAGCGTGTCTTCTTTCATCGCAAAATTGGAGCGCGTTTCTTTGAGATCAGGATGATCACCGTAAAGATCAATGTAATACTGCCCTGTACGCTCAATGGCCTGCGCTCGGCGCTCGCTCAGAGTCAATACGCCTGTTTCTGCATCCAAACTATTGGTACGGTATTCTTCTTTTAAATCGGCCTGTAACTGCGCTTGATCCGAGGTATTAAGCTCGTCATAAGGCACACCATACCGATCCATTGCAGCCAACTCTAGCCAGTGCAATAGTTCGCGGTGCAACCAGTCAGCTGTCCAGTCAGGTGCTTGATAGGCCCCGTGGCCCCATACCGAGCCAACTTGCATGCCTCCAGTACTTTGCCAAGCAGTTTGCCCATCTAGTATCTGCTCATCGGTGGTAATGAGCGTGCCCTCCGTCGTCACCACTTGAGTCGGGATGGGCGGGGCTTGTCGATAAACCTCGACCCCACTCCAAGCCAATATCCCAAAAGTAACAAGCAGAACGGCAAATAACGACCACCAATATCGCCCGTACTTACCCATGTAACTATCCTTCTTAAAAATGGCAAAGCGGAACCATATGCCCTGACTTTGCAACAACTAGAAAACGCCTCTTGCAGGGCGGCCACAACCCACATCGAAGCCTCAATCCGCGTATGGGCTGGATCACAGCAGAAGCAGCACTGAAGCAGTACTGCTTAACTATTATTGATGCATTTTATAGTCACATTAAAAAGGAGAGCAACAGTACTAAGATAAAAAAAAGGGGTTTACCCTTAGGTGGCGACGAGGAAAATACCTGTAAATATCAGCGCGCAGCCGACCCAGCCCAATGTGGATACCCGCTCTTTAAATAGCCACACCCCGGCCAGCGCGCCGAACACCATCGAGCTTTCACGCAAGGGCGCCACAATACTGACGGGTGCTCCTTGGCTGAGTACATAAAGCACCAATATATAGGTCAAGGGCGAGAAAAAACCCACAAAACAAGCATAGGGCCAAATGCCGCGCATCTGAGTACGCAGCGCGGCTGTATTTTTTAATACTTTGGGCAATAACAGCACGGTACCCCCTAACGAAGACACCCACCCTACCAACACCGGTGGCAATGCCAACGTTTTGACAGCATAGGCGTCAATGATGCTGTAGCTGGCAATAATAGTGCCGATAAATACCCCCCACCGAACCCCCACCCAAGACTCGCTACGCCCGAATAAATCGCTGAGTTTTTCCTTGGCTGCAATCAGCAGTACCCCCACACAAAGAGAAAAAATCCCCAGCAATTCCCAAGCATTGAGTGTTTCACTAAATAAGCCCAACGCCACAAAACTGGTGATTAAAGGCCCGGACCCTCGGGATACGGGGTACACCACTGATAAATTGGCTTTTTGATAGCCTTTGAGCAAAGCCAGTCCATAAAACAAATGCACAATGGCTGTTAAAGCCAAAATGAAAATAACTTCAAAATTAGGATTGATGTCCTCGGTCATAAGAATATAAATGACCCAAGGCAAGTAGAAAAAAAATGAAAAAAGACTAAATGCAAAGGCAAAGAAATAACCAGCCCCTGCACCAAATTTAGAGGCGATATTCCAACTCGCATGTAATACTGCTGCGAACAGCACAATCAATAATTGCCAAATAGCCATGATGCGCTTCTTAGTGGTTAGAAAATAAGCTGTGACCCTCTATGCCTAACATTGATTTAAGCCCTAGCAATCCATCCGCACCGACGCGGATAATGCCCGCACCCGGTAGATCAATTTCAGCTATCAAGTAAAAAGCCCCCGTGGTTAATAAAGGCAAAATCACTATGAGCCAGTTTTCCCCTTTAATACCGCGAATATTGTAACCAATCAGAGCATTCGCCAAAAAAGCCGCCGCTAATAATGCCCACCAACCCACAACGGGAATATGATGACGCCAATCAAACTGGGTTTTTTGTAGCGTCTGGTACAAATTCTCATAAGCATTTAACACAGAGGCATCAATACTATTGGGCAGCTCTTGAGCCTGCAACACGGCCAAACTCCACAATTCGGTTTGTAACTGAGTCGAGCGAACGCGCCATTGCTGATGCTCGGCACCGCTGCCTGTTTCAAAATAATGAATACGCGCTTCTAAATACTGTTCGAGTTTGTTTGTGGCCTGGCCTCTAAAAGGCGAGTCTAAAAGCTCGGTGCGCTGAAAGGCGCTGCCGATAGCAATAGCCTCGTTTTCCTGGGCAGCAATCCTATCGGTATACCCCCCCACCGCGATGGAAAAAGCCAATCCGGTGAGCAACATCAACAGGGACATAATCGCGCCTAAAACCAGTTTAGTCTCTTCGTCCTCGATCTCGGCGCGCTCGAGTCTACGTTTGAAAATAAATTTACCGCCATAAGCAGCCAATAGCAGCGCTACCAGGGTGATGCCTGATAACAGGACAGAATCCATCGGTGTATTACTCATGCTTGGGACAGGCCTTTTTTATTCATTGGTAGTTCGCGCCTCCTTTAGCAAGCTAAACAATTTGATAAAGTCAACGCACATACAAATGAGATAATAACAATTATCGCTCGTACAATAGAGCATGCGTCGTAACAGATAATAAAACCCAGGAGACTATTTCATGCAAAGCGATCAGCTGAGTATATGGCCTGCGCACTTACCTAAAACACTAGATATCCCGAACCAACCCCTAAACTATTATTTAGATCGTGCTGCTGTGCAGACCCCTGAAAAACCAGCAACCATTTTTTATGACGCGATTATTCAGTACGACCAGCTCAAACAATATGTCGATCGTTTAGCCAGCTATTTGCAGCATGAATTAAACGTGCAACCGGGCGATAGAATCCTGCTCATGAGCCAAAACAGTCCGCAGTTTACGATTGCCTACTATGCTATTTTGCGTGCTCGGGCCGTGGTGATCCCTATCAACGTTATGACCACCGCCCATGAAATGGCCCACTATATCAATGACAGCCAAGCACGGGTGGCCATCGTGGCGCAGGATTATATTGATGTCATTCAGCCCTACCTAAAAACCGCAGATGGCCTGCACCATACGCTGAGTTTTAGCTATCAGCAGGCCCTGGATCCCCACGCACAACCCGTCGGGGTCCCGGACTGGGTCAAAGCACCTAAAAAGGATTTTGAAGCGTTAGGCATCACCGATTTACACAGCGTGATCGATGTGCAACAGCCCGCGCCTGCGGATTACCCCAAAAATGATGACTGGTGCGTATTTCCTTATACCTCGGGGACAACGGGCTACCCAAAAGGATGCATTCACACGCATCACACGATGGCCTCTGCACTTCTGAGCTCACAACGTTGGCGCGATTTTGAGGCCGACACAGTCACCATGGCGGTAGCCCCAGTATTCCATGTATTGGGCATGCAGTCGGGTCTCAATCTACCGATTTTTATGGGTTCAACCATGGTCATCCTGCCGCGTTGGGATCGCGAAATGGCCGCCCGCGCCATCGATAAACACCGCGTCACCTACTGGTCGGGCCCGCCCACCATGGTCATTGATTTTTTTTCATTGCCCAATTTGGATGATTATGATCTCAGTAGCCTGCGCGTACTGGCCAGCGGCGGCGCTGCCATCCCCGAATTTATTTCAAACCTGGTGCAGGAAAGGTACCCACAACTGCTCTTTAACGAGGCCTACGGCTTGAGCGAAACCGCGGCCTTTTTACACGCCAATCCCATGCATCGCCCCAAGCAATGCTGTTTGGGGCTGGCCACATTTAACGTGGATTCACGCATCATTGACCCTGACACAGGTATGGAACTAGGCGACAACGAACTCGGTGAACTCATCACCCACGCCCCGCAGGTCATGCTGGGCTACTGGAATGATGAAAAGGCCAATGAGGAATCCTTTATCACCCTGGATGACAAACGATTTTTCCGCACCGGGGACCTAGCCGTGCGGGATGCTGAAGGCTATTTTTTTATGCGTGAACGCCTCAAACGCATGATCAATGCCTCGGGATTCAAAGTCTGGCCAGCCGAAGTCGAAAACGTCCTCTACAACCACCCGGCCATCCAAGAAGCCTGCGTCATTGGCATCCCCGACCCCCACCGCGGCGAAACCGTCAAAGCAGTCGTCACCCTGAAAGCAGACCATACCGAGACGATAAACGTCGATACGATCATCGAATGGTGCCGCAGCAAAATGGCCGCCTACAAAGTCCCCCGCCACATCCGCTTTGTCGATGAATTACCCAAATCTAGCACGGGCAAAATCCTGTGGCGTCAACTCCAAGAGCAGCACCAGAACAACCAAGATCCAATAGTCCAGTAGTTGGGATCTACATTTGCTCGCATGCTAGTAACTGCCTAATCTTAACCAACACACCCTACATAGATGGGTGTGGAGACAACATAATACGATTATCCATCGTATCGACATATGGTTATAAAAAGGATGTGAAATGAGCAATATCGGGCGTATCCGTTCTGCTATCTTAGGTTCTGTTTTTGGTTTAGGTGCTGTATTGGCCAGTCAACCTGCGCTGGCTGATGATTGGCCTAATAAACCTATTGAAGTCATTGTCCCGTATACCCCAGGAGGCTCTACTGACACGGTCGCGCGCTTTGTGATGAAAGAGCTCGAGGAGCGCCTGGGCCAACCCATCATCATTCAGAATCGTCCAGGCGCCAACAGCACTATTGGCACCGCCCAAGCCACACGCGCTAAACCTGATGGTTATACATTTTTGATGATCTTGGCGGCTTATGCGGTCAACCCCCATTTATATGACCTCAATTATTCACTGGATCAGCTCACCCCGGTATCCTATATCGCTGACCTGCCCTTATTTTTGTTTGTCAGCAATTCTGTGCCCGCAGACAACCTCGAAGAGCTCATTGAATATGGTAAAGAAAACCCAGAGGCCCTGACCTTTGGTTCCAGTGGTGTAGGTGCCAGTGCTCATTTGACCGGTGAAAACTTTGGCTTGCGCACGGGGACAGATCTCATCCATATTCCCTATAACGGCAGTGCCCCCATTTTGTCCGATCTAGTCAATGGCGAGGTCTCGATGGTCTTTGACCCTATTTTGCTGCCCATGCCCTACGCTAAAGATGGGCGCATCAAAGTCTTTGCTATTACCTCACCCGAGCGCTGGCCAGACGAACCAGATATCCCTACCATGGAAGAAGCGGGTCTGCCTGACTTTAATATGAGCTCTTGGGCTGGGCTCATGGCTCCCGCCGGAACCCCAGATGAAATTATTGAACGCGTCTCTGCTGAGATTGCTGATATCGTACAAGACCCCAAAATCATCGAACAATTTCACCAAGCAGGCTTTGTCCCCGTTGGTGGCTCTCCTGCTGATTTAGACGAACTGATTGAAACAGACACCCAGATGTACGGCGAAATCATCGATAAAGCTAACGTTACCATCAACTAAAACCCAAGACTTCAGCCATATGATTAATAAATTTGTTCCTGGCCTCGCAGAGGCTGTCGCGGGCATCCAAGATGGCGCTACCATCCTCATCGGAGGGTTTGGTGGCGCCGGTGCCCCAACCGAATTAATCCACGCGCTTATTGACCAGGGCGCGCGCGATTTAACTGTCGTTAATAACAATGCCGGTAATTTTGAGACTGGCCTAGCGGCGCTCATCCAGGCCGGTCGGGTGCGCAAGATGATTTGCTCTTTTCCGCGCGCATCACACTCGTGGGTGTTTAATGAAAAATATAAAAAAGGGGAAATCGAGCTCGAGTGTGTGCCGCAGGGCACCATCGCCGAGCGCTTGCACGCGGGTGCTGCAGGCTTAGGTGGTTTTTATACGCCTACGGCCTACGGTACCGAGCTGGCCGAGGGCAAAGAGACCCGTGAAATTGACGGGGTGATGTATGTACTGGAAAAGCCCCTGCGCGGTGATTTTGCATTAGTCAAAGCCGAGCGTGCCGATCGCTGGGGCAATCTGGTCTATAACAAAACCCAACGTAATTTTGGTCCTGTCATGTGCAAGGCTGCCGAAACCACTATCGTGCAGGTGCGCGAGTTTGTCGAGTTGGGCGATTTGGATCCCGAAGCAGTCGTCACCCCCGGGGTGTTTGTGCAACGGGTCGTTCGTGTAGAAAACCCAGAACTTTCAACGTGAGGGAAACCATCATGCTACCCAAACTTTCTCGTGAAGAAATGGCCCAACGCCTGGCCAAAGATATCGCCCCTGGCAGTTATGTCAATATCGGCATTGGCATGCCTGTACTGGTTGCTAACTATCTGGATCCCAAAGACGAAATCATCCTCCAAAGTGAAAATGGCATCTTGGGCATGGGGCCCAATGCGCCCGAGGGTGAAGAGGACTACGAGCTCATCAACGCAGGCAAAGAGCCAGTCACACTGCTCACCGGGGGGGCATATTTTGACCATGTTGATTCTTTTACCATCATGCGTGGCGGACACTTGGACCTAACCATCATGGGAGCCATGGAGGTCGCTGAAAATGGCGATCTAGCCAATTGGAATTTAGGCCGTACTGGCCAGCCCCCTGCCGTCGGCGGTGCCATGGATTTAGCGGTGGGCGCCAAGCAGGTGTTTATCCTGATGGAGCATACCACTCGTGATGGAAAGCCCAAGATCGTCAAAAACTGCTCATTGCCCCTAACCGGTTTGGGGGTGGTGAATCGTATTTACACGGATTTAGCCGTGCTCGAGGTCACTCCCGAGGGATTGCTTGTACGCGAAATCAATGATGGGGTCAGCTTTGAAGACCTACAGGCCCTGACCGAGGCCCAACTACTGCCACTGGTGAAAGCATAAGCTCAAAATAGCCAGTTAAATTATTAACTGCACACTTTGCTTTATTCCTGTGGGTATATGCTCATAAATATTTGTTTGTTGTCTTTGTCGGGGCTGCGTACGAAAATGAAAGGCATAGGTTTCATTATGTAGTTCCGTTATGACAAACAAGTTTCAAGCGTTATTTTTTGCCGCTGCATTGCTCATCAGCAGTTTTGGGCTCTCAGCGGCGCCTTTGATCTCAGCCCAAGGGCTATACAAACAGCTCGATACGGCTGCAGCAGACGATGATGCACCTCATGCCTCTGACGCTGTATCTGTAGCGCCGCGGGTCATTGATATCCGTAGCCCCGAGGACTACTCTGCAGGCCATATACCGGGGGCGGTTTCAGCACCCTATGGTCAGTGGCGCGGTCCTGCCCACAACCCCGGCCAATTGGTCGAGCTAGCCGAGTTGACCCAACTGGTGCGTAGCCTGGGCATTGATCATGACACCCCTATTGTGGTGACTTCTACGGGCGATGACGTGACTGATTTTGGGGCGGCCGCCCGCGTGTACTGGACTTTAAAGTATCTGGGGTTACAGCACCTATCCATCCTGAACGGGGGCATGCAGGCATGGCAACAGGCCGATCTGGCACTCAGTAAGGACGCACCCAACATCAGCCCTAGCCAGTTTTCCCCGCAACCCAATGACGCCATCCTAGCGACACAACAAGACGTCGCCAATCAGATTGGTAACAACCAAACGCTGCTCGTGGATGCGCGTCCTGATAATTTCTATGCAGGCCAGACCAAAGCCCCTACCGCTAAAAAACCTGGCACGATTAAAAATGCGGTTAATTTCAGTCATGACCAGTGGTTTGAACCCGGTACTACCTTGTTCGTATCAGCAGACAAAGCCAAAGAAATAGCCCAAGAGCTATTACGCGAATCCCCTGCCGAGGTCATCTCGTTTTGTAATACCGGTCATTGGGCCGCAACTGATTGGTTTGCCTTATCAGAAATGGCGGGCCAACCCAATACCAAGCTCTATCCAGCCTCTTTAGCTGAGTGGAGTCAGACCACTGACCTCCCCATGGATAATGTCCCCGGGCGTGGCCAACAAATAATTTATAAACTCAAAGCACTTTTTGGCAGCTAACTCTGACCCTATCGCATAATGAATCGTCGTCTACTTAGTATTTTTATCCTGGTTTTATTTGTTTTATTGCTGTGGTTTGTCTCTGTTCGGCAATCCCTGTTGTTCGTGCTGGGGCTGGGCATGGGCGCGGTGCTGGCAGGCGCACGCTTTGGGTTTACTACCGGCTGGCGGCGCCTGATCGAAGAACGCGATGGCAGCGGGGTCATGGCTCAATTGGTACTGCTATTTTTAGCCGCATTGATTTCCATCCCGTTACTGGCAGCCTACCCGGGCGAGCTCAGCGCTGCATTGGGCCCGCCCAGCTATAGCCTGATATTTGGCGCCTTTATTTTTGGGGCCTGTATGCAGATCGCCGATGGCTGTGGTTCGGGTACCTTGTACAAGGCTGGCCTGGGGATTCCTCTAAACATGGTCATCCTGCCCATGTTTGCCCTGGGTAGCTTTTTAGGGGCGGCACAGTTGGATCACTGGTTGGCCCTAGGCAGCATGCAACCCGTCAGTTTGGTGGATTCCTATGGCCCTTGGCGTGCATTGGTATTTACTGCCTTGGGGCTGCTGGTTTTTGGCTTGGCAGCGCGCTTATGGGCAGGCCGCTCGGCCCCCTGGTTTAATCGCAAGCTGCTCATCGGCGCCATTTTATTGGCAATTTTGGCGGTTTTAAACCTCATTATTGCCGGCACACCCTGGGGCATCGTCTATGGCTTTGGTTTATGGGCCGCTAAAATCGCCCAGGCCACCGGGGCTTTTGACCCCACCGCCAATGCGTTTTGGAGCCAACCTGTCCACCAAGAGGCACTGGCAAACACCGTATTTATGGATGTTACCTCAATCACCAACATCGGTATTTTGGCGGGTGCTCTATGGATTGCATCCAAGCCTGCCCAAGGCGGTGGTGATGCTCAACCCCTAAGCGCCAAGCAATGGCTCATTGGCATCATCGCCGGATTTTTGTTGGGCTACAGCTCACGACTGGCTTTTGGCTGTAATATCGGTGCCATGCTCAGTGGGATCTCGACCGGTAGTTTGCACGGTTGGATCTGGGTACCCGTTGCGTTTTGCGGCTCGCTAATTGGGGTTCGCCTTCGTCGTCACTTTCGTTTTTAAGCAGGCATCACCATGAACCAACGTCTACTACTTATTGTTTTTTGGGTCGTGTTGCTTGGCTATTTTGGGTGGGACTGGGCCCATAGCGACCCAGTCAACACCTTTGAAGAACCGCCGATCCTGGCTATTGGATCGGGACAAGCCCCATCAGGCGGGCACTGTTCTAATTTTTAATCAGTCACCCGCCCTGCTGTTATTAATAAAACTGTGCGGTCACATTAGGGGGCGTCGCCAACAAATTGGCCATGGGACACACCACAAAGCTACGTGACTTGAGCTGGGCCTCGAGATCCAAAAACACGTAGTTCATGCCTGCACTGCCTCGCAAATATAACCGACGTCGATCAATGTCACTGATAGTGGTCCAGCTGGTGAATTCGGTAGGTACTTGCTCACTGGCTGTACCCGCAACCTGCAAATGACCACTGCCCGATTCGGGGGGATCAATAGCAATCCCACGAGGACGATCAAAATTATTCATGATGTGCGCGACCATTTGTACCGCCTGATCAGCGTCGTCCAATTTTTCCGCAAAATGGGCATAATACACGGCACGTATGAATCGATCAGGTGAGGTGTCGCTGACCGGTAAGCCTGCTTTAGCTATCCCTGCGCCAGGCTGCACCGCCTGGTACTGCATAAACTGGGCATGTGAATGATCCACATTGCTCAAAAAGGTGTAGTTATCCAAATTGGTCAGATGCCACGAAAACTGCGGTGCATTGGTCAACACCCCAACCGGATTGTCATAGACGGTACGCACCCCTTTATGAAACTCGATGACCATACTCTGGCCCTGTGCATCATGCAAAGCATAATGAAAAGGGGTATGCAATCCGCCTAAAATAGCCAGCGGCTCGACCGCCACTTGTAAATGCTCTAAGGCCGCCTTAGCCTCGATCACTGTACCGCACTGACCCAACAAATAAGTGCCTAAATCAATGGCAGACAACGCAGCCTGCGATGAGTCTAAATCAGCCTGCGGCCCCCCTGCAGGCCCATAGGACTGTACGCTAAAACATAGCCCTGCCTCATTCATGCCCTCAATGACCTTTAAATCAGATTGACTCGGTTGGGTCCCAGGCTGAGGCACGCTGGCAGGCATGGTCACAGCCAGCACTGTATAACGCGTCGTCCACTGCAAAGCAGGAAAACCCTCGACCTGAGATTCGTATTTGCTGTCCTTGGGAAAACGAGCCACCAAATAAGGCAGCTCGAGACTGAGCTCTAGAGTACGGCCTACATAAGGACGATTTTTAGCATCCGTATAAAGCAGCGATGTACACATTATTTGATTTATCCTTTGCGGTTAGCGCGATGACGCTTTTTGAGTAAATACTTGTGAAAACCTTCCATGACTAATTCCTGACGCTGATTTTCGACATAGGTTCTGAACACCAACACCCCAGTCGTATTGCCGGGAATGAGCTCGGAAATCTCTAAGCGCGGATACACCGTATCACCGGCGACAACGGGCTTGAGAAAACGGCTGCCCTGCTCTAAAAATGCAATCAAAGACTCATTCACCATATGTGGAAATAACCCCGCACCAGCTGCAGTCTGAATGACTACCTGGAAACCGTGCGCCAGCATATGATCAAAGCCTTTTTGACGGCAGTACTCTACATCATAATGGATAGGATGATTATCGCCACTGGCCAATTGAAAAGCCGCAAATAATGCCTCAGTCATTGTTCGAGACGGCAGTGTAAATACCTCGCCGATCTCAAAATCCTCGAAATAACGCTGTTCTTTTTGGCTGAGCATATTTTTCCTTATTCACTAAAGATCAACAGAGAGAAAGATACTGCTGACCAAAAAATATAAATCTTAATTTATTGACTGTGTTGTTCGGCTATTTGAAGATTTTATTCCATTCGTGCTTAAAGCACATCGACACGACATTGTGAAACTATTGTCTAATCAATACTAAAGGTCTTGATTACCAATAGCCATATGGAATTAACCCTGAGCACGATAAGTAATAAGTGTTCACCTAGTGTGCACAAACCGATACTAATAGTTCCAGTTTTTATTGATCCAACTATAGAATACGTTTGTTCCGCATTTAATGGCTTGATTTCTAAGTTATCGCATCAAAAGCAATACTCTGTTGGAGGAGCACTTATGCTCAAAAAAATAAGTTTAGGATTGATGATGGTCGGTGCGGCCTTGTTGGCACCTGCGCAAGCAGCAAGGCCAGACGATTGGCCTGATCGAAATATTACCGTGGTTGTCCCTTATCCTCCTGGGGGGTCAGCGGATATTATGGGTCGCCTGGTGGCCAAAGTCATCACTGATGCTACGGGTACCACTGCTATTGTAGAAAATATCTCGGGCGGTGCGACCATCCCTGGGGCACGTGCAGTGCTACGTGAACCCAACGATGGTCATACCTTTTTCATGGCCAGTGACAACACACTGAACGTCAACCACCACCTCTTTGAAGAGCTCCCTTATGCCGAGGATGACTTTGTCCCGGTCACCGTGCTCAACAATTATCCGCACTGGTTGATCGTGAAAAATGACGATCGCTTTACAGACTTCGAGGCCTTTAAACAATACATCGTCGATCATCCTGGTGAGGTTTCCATCAGCATCAACACAATTGGGGGCGCTGCCCATTTAGCTTTAGAGAAATGGCGCCAGGAAAATGATTTCGATTTTGAAATTATCCCCTACCGAGGTTCACCACCAGCAGTCCAAGACCTGATTGCCGGAGTAACGGATGCGCATATCGACGTTGCTGGATCATCCATATCGCATGCCCGCAACGAGGCGGTAAACCCACTCGCCGTGCTGCAAGAAACACCGTTAGAAGAATTTCCCAATGCTGCTACCCAAAGTTTTGACAATGAGAAAGACTTTGTCATCCGGTCAAACTTGTCTATAGTGGCGAAAAAAGGCACCCCGAACGAAATCTTGGCAAAAGTCTATGAAATCGTCAAAAAAGGCGCCACCACCGAGGAATTTATCAATACTTTGAATACGCTGGCCTATGAGGCAGTTCTAATGGAACCCGCGGAAGCCAACGAATTTATCCAAAGCGAAACTGAACGTTACCGCGATCTGGTCGAGCTTTCTGGATTAGAAAAACAATAAAAGCAATAAAAAATAACAAGAACAACATTGTTCTCTCCAATTGCCCAGCCAAGCGCTGGGCTTTTTTTTGCTAATATATGACGAGACATCAAAAAAACGATTCTTGTCGGCCAGCGCACATGGCCTGCACAAAACGCGCATCGCTATTTTTCTCTCTGTCCGGATACGCCTCATCTTATGGAACTACATCGTCGTCTGCTTTTTCTGCTGACTCCGCCCATCATTACTCTCATTGGCCATTTATATATTGCACAGCGTTTGAGCTCGGCATGGTCCAATCAAATTTGGAAAATCTCTTGCTTGGTCGGGCTGCTATTGATGTATGCGGGCATTACTGCTGGTTTTTTGATCCGACATGACCAAAGCACCCCGTTTAATGATCGGATCTCATGGATTGCGTTTACGCTATTGGGTCTATTTTCTTGGCTGTTTGTTTTGACCTTGCTGCGTGATGTGGCGTTATTAGGTTTTTGGATGACTGACCTGTGGTCGCGTCTTGGTCCAGACGCTGGCCCGCTGCTCAAGCGTTATAGTGCATGGGTCATTATTGGGATCAGCCTCATTGCAACGGCGATCGGTTTTTTTAATGCACGCCGTACCCCTCATGTGGTCGAAGTTGAAGTCAGCATTCCTGGCCTACCCCCTGAACTCAAAGGTTTTAGTCTGACCCAAATTACTGATCTGCATGTCGGACCCACCATCAAAAAAAATTTTGTGCGGCGCGTGGTCGATACAGCCAATGACCTCAATAGCGATGTCATTGTGCTCACAGGTGATTTGATTGATGGTGATGTGGTGGGATTGCGCCCTCATACACAACGGTTGGCAGAGCTGGAGGCCCCGCTAGGGGTTTATGCGGTGACGGGCAATCATGAATACTATTCTGGCGCACCACGGTGGATTGCTGAATACGAGCGATTAGGGATGCACGTATTGCAAAACGAACATGTGGTCCTGCCCTATCAACAAGGGCAATTGTTGTTGGCGGGGGTAAACGATTACGATGCGGGCCGTTTTGATAGCAGTTGGGCAACCGACCCCCATGCTGCCATCAAAGGCGCCCCTGATGATGTAGGGGCCAAAATACTATTAGCGCATCAGCCGCGCAGCATGCAAGAGGCTGCTCAGGCCGGTTTTGATGTGCAAATCTCAGGGCATACCCATGGCGGTCAATTTTGGCCATGGGGTTATTTCGTACGCCTGCAACAGCCCTTTGTCGCGGGTCTGGATCGCTATAAGGATCTGCAGGTTTACACCAGCCAAGGGACCGGGTATTGGGGCCCACCCATGCGGGTGGGCGCGCGTTCGGAAATTACGCGTATCCGCCTGAAATAAAGGCCGGTGCTGTATTATTTGAGCCAGTTGTTCTGAGCCTCGTCCAAAACACCCCGAGTGTCCATTAGATCCCAAGCAAAACGCATAACGCGTGTAAAATCTGCATCATCAGTGGGCAATAAAAAACCCAACTCATCTTGGGGCGTTAACGGCTCATCAATAAATAAAGCCGCTAGGCGATCATCCTCGTTAGCGTAGTGCAGGGCCTCAAAGGTCTCGGTGATCATGATATCGCCTTTACCCTCGGCAATCAGTCCAGGAATTTCGGCATTATGCTCATGGGTCGAAACCTCGGCATCGGTCAGGTATTCCAACACAAATTGCTCATTGGTTCCGCCAGGGTTTTTGATCACATGTACCTCAGGCTGGTTTAAATCCTCTAGGCTTTTGTATTTATCAGCATCAGATTTACGTGCCAAAGCCACCTTGCCAAAGGGAGCATAGCCCGGCAGCATGTCGACCTGCCCTAAGCGAGTAGCATTGCGAGTGATGCCCCCCACGGCGACATCAAATTTATCGG
The DNA here is from genome assembly GCA_035301625.1 of Paenalcaligenes sp. Lineage (GTDB taxonomy): Bacteria > Pseudomonadota > Gammaproteobacteria > Burkholderiales > Burkholderiaceae_B > Paenalcaligenes. Next base: position 7,114 of record DATGTW010000157.1, on the reverse strand, counting down.
CTTGTAGATCATCCAGCAAATCAGGCCAACTGGTAGGTACATATTCAATGGTCAGGTCTAGCCCATCGGCCATGGCGCTGATTACATCGATATCATGACCCTCGTAATCACCATCCTCGGTCTTGATCGCAAATGGTCGGTAATCACCTGGGGTACCTACCCGGATAACCTGCTCTTCCATGATTTGGTCTAAACGAGGGCCCGCATGTGCCGCAGTCGCAATCCCAAATGACACAGCCAGCCCAGTCAATAAACCCACAGTTTTTTTCATGGAAATGTCTCCTTGAATTGATTTTTATCAGGATTCCTTTGTGCGCTTTTGCGCAATCAAAGTCGCAAATTGTAGTCTTGCGCCATTGTGCATAGTACCGAGGTCTTCATTGTATTTAATGATGTCCCAACCTCGGTAAACCTCTTTGAGCTGTCCTTCTTTAAAGGTAAAAGGAAAACGGACAGGACAAGGGTTTTCTGCCGTATCCATGGCGCAGACGATGACATTATAGCCCCCTGGGCGCGTACGCTCTTGCATATTGGCCAAAACCGGCTCTACTGTCGATGGATCGAGAAACATCAACGTCACAGTACAACCAATAAAATCATAGTCCTCGGTCAGGTTGGCATCCTGTATGTCATAAACTTGGGCATTGATATTACTTAGATTTTCTTGGGTAATAATCTCACGCAGCATTTGAATGCCGCTAGGATTATTATCGACCGCTGTGACCTCAAAGCCCTGCTGCGCTAAATACAACGCATTGCGCCCATTCGAACTGCCCATTTCTAATGCCTTGCCCACCGAGGGGGCCAGACCTACAGCCGCTACAATTTCACTATGCGCAGGGTTTAATCCATATTTTTGATTCAAGTTTTCAGACATCGGATGCTCCTATTGACCAGTCTGTCGATATAACGCCATATGGCGCCAGCTTAATCTTTTGGCAGTTTAAGTCAAAGCCCACTAACCACACCCGATTCCCATGTAATGATTGAGACAACTGACTGACGCTACTGTTTACAAATTGATCTCCTTGGCAGCTGCAATTTCTATTAATTGCTGCTATAGTTTGCTCTTTTAGGGAATGATTATGAGAACTATTCGCAATACTATCTTGGCCCCCCTTTTAGGCACCACCCTATTGACCATTGGCCTGACTGCTCATGCTTTTGAGCTAGAACATAGTGCAGGCACCCTACGCTTGGAAAACACACCTCAAAAAATTGTCAGCTATGAGCTAGCCCATCTGGATACCCTTAACGCCTTGGGTATCGAGGTCTCGGGCGTGCCTCAATCTGTTTATGGGGGCGTTTTAGAAAAATTTAACCAAAGCCAGGTAGTGGGCACTTTATTTGAACCCGATTATGATTCTTTAGAGGCACTGCATCCTGACTTAATTATTGCGGGAGGGCGGTCAGAATCCGCTATTCCTGAGCTTCTAGAGATTGCTCCGACGGTGAGCTTTGTCACTGACCCAAATGATTTTTTAAATACTATTGAGCAATCCACTCTTCAACTAGCACGCGCTTTTGATAAAACAGAACAAGCTACCCAGCAGTTAGAACAGTTAGAACAACAAATCGCTGAGCTCTACGAAATTAATTCGGATAAGACGGGGATGCTTTTGTTTACTATCAATGGTCGGCTCATCCCACATGCACCCGGTGATCGATTTGGCTACGTCTACGAGCTGACCGGCCTACAATCTGTATTGCCCGAACGTAGCACAGCCGAGTTAACTCAGCCCCGCCCCAAGCCCGATAGCCCCGAAGCCGAGGCTGCGGCCATCAAAAACGCGACCGAGCTCAACGCCATTGCCCAAGCCGATCCTGACTGGATTATCATGCTGGATCGCGGCGCCATCAACAATGGAGAAAAAACTGCTGCAGACACCCTGGCGGCCCATGAAACCCTCAATAAGACCCAAGCCTTTAAAAAAGGCAATATCTACTACGCCGATCCCAACAGCTGGTATCTGATCACCGGTGGATTGAATAACCTCAATACCATTACCGCTGATATGATTGAAAAAATGCGTTAATAAAAATTCAGCACTGATGCGTACTCGTTACTGGCTGGCCCGTGCGCGCACGTACTCGGCCCAGTGTAAAAGAGGCGCATCATAATGGCGACGCGCAATCAACTGCAAACCCAGCGGCATCCCATCTGCATCCTGGCCCGCAGGCATCCCGAGACAAGGGACATGCAAAGCACTCCAATAACAATTAAATATCGAGTTGCCCGTGTGTGTCTGTGTTTTGGGCGCGGCTCCGGGTGCCGCCAACGTCAATACGATGTCCACCTCATTTTCCTCAAACCAATCATCCAACTGCAAACGCGCACGTTCTAAATCCATGTAGGCCTGACGCACTTGAACGATATCAGCGCTTTGACCGATATTGATTAACTGCTGCAGTGTCGGACTCATCGCTGTAAATAATTGGGGCAGCACTGCCTGCTGGGACTGCACCATTTCTACAGCCATTAGCAAACGATGCTGCGCGCTGACCTGCTGCATATCTATAGGTAGAGCACATGGTTGGGCCTGTAATAAATCAGCCCATGCCAGCAAGGACTCCTGCATTGATGCGCTGGCTTGTGCCCAAAAGGGCCCCTGATACATCGCGATGCGGGGTGGCTGCTGTGCATCGGTTGCTGCGATCGCAGGCGAATAATTGGCTGTGCTCAACGCTGCAGGCGCTCTTAATGCTCCACCCATTAATACTATGTACAACAGGGCAATATCCTCTAAATGACGACCAAACCAACCCACCGTGTCAAAGCTTTCAGCAAAGGGCGCGAGCCCCTGTCGACTGAGGCGTCCAAAGGTGGGCTTAAATCCATACACCCCACAAAACGCGGCTGGCCGAATAATGGAACCCCCCGTCTGCGTGCCAATGGATACTGGGAAAAAGCCCGCCGCAACCCCGGCTGCTGAACCACTGGATGATCCCCCGGGCGTACAAAGCACATCATGGGGATTGCGCGTTATTGGTGGCTGAGCATAGGCAAACTCAGCGGTGGTGGCCTTACCCAAGATAATGGCACCGGCATGACGTAAACGTGCAACGCAAGCCGCATCATCCACAGGCTGGCGATGAAATACCGCCTGCGCCCCATACGCCGTAGGCATGCCCTGCACATCGAGTGCATCTTTGACTGCAATGGGAATACCTGCCAAGGGCAGCCGGGTATCTACAGTGGCCGCCTGTCGTAATGCCTGGTCCTGATCCCAATAGGCCATGGCCCGTATCTGCGGTTCCCGTGCCTCGAGCGCATCCAAAAAATGCTGCACATACGCCTGTGCACTCACTTGCCCCTGACGAATAGCATTGACTGCGGCCCGCGCACTGCCTGTGAATATTTTTGGCGAAATCCCCATGAATAACCTTGTAGCTGTAAGTATTAAGAATTTTTGAATCTAAGGATACATATAAATTGTATTGGCTTAAAGAAATGCTCAACCCTAAGATAAATAAAGAAATATTGTTAAAAAATACCGCTGTCAACTCAAAGCATACCCCCTATGGATAGTCTCAGGTTTTTTCTCAGCGCGACCAGCAGGCAATCGCTACGTGCATTACCCACGATTGTGGGCATCCTGCTGATCAATTTTTTCCTCTTACAGCAGGTGCCCGGTGATGCGGTCGATATCATGGCCGCCGAGGCAGGCGGTGCCAGCGCGGAAAGCATGCACGCCATGCGTGAGGCCTATGGGCTGCTAGGCTCGTGGTGGCAGCAGTTGGGGAACTATCTGGGGCAGCTGGCACGCGGTGATCTGGGCGTTTCGCCCCGTTTTAATGAACCCGTGCTTGATTTGATCTTTAAACGTTTGCCCAACAGCCTGTTTTTAGTGATCTCAGGCCTAAGTCTGGCCATTGCGATTGGCCTGCTGTTAGGCAGCCTGATGGTGCGCTTTCACCGTCAAATGCCCGACCGTGTACTGTCATTATTTAATTTACTGCTGTATTCAACGCCTGGGTTTTGGTTGGGCTTACTGCTAATTTATGTGTTTTCTGTCCAGTTAGGCTGGTTGCCCGCCATGGGCCATGCCAGCATTGATAGCGATCTAAGCGGCTGGGCATGGCTACAGGACCGATTCCGACATGCCATTTTACCTATTCTGACTGTGGCTACTTTTTTTATTGCAGTGTATGCGCGATTGACCCGGGCCAGCCTGCTGGATATAGAGGATGCCGAATACATCCGAACTGCCCGCGCCAAAGGGTTGGCCCCCTGGCGAATTACCTGGTTTCATCGTCTGCGCAATGCTCTCATACCCGTCAGCACCATGGCTGGGGTGCACTTTGCAGCATTATTCGGGGGTGCTGCCGTCACTGAAACCGTTTTTGCCTGGCCCGGCATTGGCCGTCTCACCTTACAGGCCGTGATGACCCGCGATTTTCAATTATTGCTGGGGATTTTACTGTTTTCCTCACTGGTCGTCGTAATTGTCAATATTTTGATCGATGTCTTTCAACAATGGCTCGATCCTAGAATTCGCACTGAATAAAACCTATGAATACCTACATGCGTTCACTTTCCAGCCCTGCCAAAGCAGCATCCATAGGCACTGCTGCCGACAATGCAAGCACACAATCCATCGCTTTAGCACAACAGCGTTATAAGCCACTAAAGGCTACGTTATTTACAATGATACGCCCGTTATTGCGCACATTATTCCAACTCAATGGACTACTGCTCTTGTTAGCAATCTTGGCCCTCACGGCCTGTGCGTCTTGGCTAACTGCGCATGACCCACTGGATATGGCGGGCATGCCGTTGCTGCGCCCCTGGCAAGATGCTGCGCACTGGTTAGGAACAGATTCCATGGGTCGTGATGTATGGGCGGGTTTACTGTACGGCGCGCGCACGTCGTTACTCATTGGTGTCGGGGCAGCCGCCATCAGTCTGAGTGTCGGTATGACCGTCGGGCTGTGCGCGGGGTACTTTGGAGGCTGGGTGGAACAGGGCCTAAACCGCCTCACTGCGCTTTTTCAAACGATCCCTGCCTTTTTATTGGTCATTGTGCTCGTCACGATTTATCGACCCACCCTGTCCACCATCATTTTGGCCATTGGATTGGCTTCCTGGCCCGAAATTGCACGTCTGACCCGCGCGGAATGCCGCCGCATCAAAGCGCTAGAGTTTATCCAAGCAGCCCGCTGTGCGGGGTTCTCTCACCGCCACATCATGATTCGAGAGATCCTGCCTAATGCTTTGCCCAGTATCATTGTGAGCAGTTCCATCCTCATTGCGCATGCCATTTTGATGGAATCCGGCCTAGCCTTTTTAGGGTTGAGCGATCCTAATGTTGCCAGCTGGGGTGCCATGATCAGCAGTGGCCGCGAGCAGCTCAGCTCGGCGTGGTATTTAACCGCCATTCCAGGAGTCGCCATCGCATTTACAGTGCTGGCTTTTAATCATTTGGGAGATCAACTCAATGACCGTTTTAATCCCCGACAACGAATTTAGTCTGCACTGCACCAACAGTGTAGGTGGACACCCCCTATCTGCGAATGGCGTGTTTCCTGTGCGTTTTTCTCTGGGCGACACACCCCGGGATGACCAGCTCCAGGTTTTGGATACCCCGTCCCGCGAAAACCCAGCCTCTTTGCTGCATGTCCAAAACCTCACCATACGCTACGGCAGCAAAACGGTGGTTGAGCCCATGAGTTTTACTCTTTGCCAAGGTCAAACTCTAGCTTTGGTGGGTGAGTCGGGATCAGGCAAAACCACCACAGCACTGGCTCTTTGCGGGCTTTTGCCACGCAATGCGCATGTCCAAGGGGCAGCCTATTTCCAAGGCACTGACCTGTTGTCATTGCGTCCCACTCAATTACGCGCCTATCAAGGCAGGGATATTGGTGTAATTTTCCAAGAACCCCTCAGTAGCCTTAACCCCGTACTACGCATCCACACCCAAATTGATGAAGTCCTAAAAACTCATACGCCACTAGGCAAAAAGCAACGTACAACCCGAATACTGCAGTGTTTAGAACAAGTCGAATTACCCCAGCCTGAGACACTGATGCATCGTTATCCGCACCAACTCTCTGGTGGGCAACGGCAGCGGGTCATGATCGCCATGGCCATCGCCTGTGGGCCGCGTCTGCTGGTGGCTGATGAACCCACCACGGCACTGGATGTGATTACCCAAAAAGGCATCCTGGATTTGCTGCATAAAATACAGCAAGAATCCAACATGGCAGTGCTCTTGATTAGCCATGACCTGGCGGTCGTAGCCGAGCGTAGCGACCATGTACTCATCATGCATGAGGGGAAAATCGTCGAACAGGGACATACTACCCAGGTATTACAACACCCCCAGGCCGCCTATACGCATCAACTCATCAAGGCCACCTTGCCTATTGAGCTCAATTTGCATTATCAGCAGTCGGATTCTGGTGCCCACCCTGAAAAAACAGCAGACCTGGGTACGAGCAAGCACTACACACCAAACGCTGCGACCACCGCACGTCCTCTTTTACAGGTACGCGAGCTACATAAAACATTTTCCCAAAAAGGCCAAGTACGGCGCGCTGTTGATGGCGTGAGCTTTGATTTGCACGCCGGCGAAACGCTGGGGCTGGTCGGGGCCTCGGGCTGTGGAAAATCCACTTTGAGCCGTTTGATTATGCGCTTGCACGAGCCCGACGCGGGGGATATCCATTTTCAAGGCCAATCTTTGTCAACCGTTAAAGGCGCTGACCTGCAATCACTGCGACCCCGTATTCAAATGGTTTTTCAGGATCCCTATGGTTCACTGAATCCACGCACCTCTATTGGCAAGCTATTTGACCAATTACAGCGCCTGCATTTTCCTGCACGCAGCCGTGCTGAACGACTCAAACAAAGCCATGCCATGCTGGATGCAGTCCACATGAGCACCCAGAGTCTAAAGCGCTATCCCCATGAGTTTTCTGGTGGGCAAAGGCAACGCATCGCCATTGCGCGCGCCCTACTGCTACAACCCGAATTACTGATTTGTGATGAGCCCGTATCCGCCTTGGATGTATCCATTCAGGAACATATATTGGACCTCTTTGTTGGACTCAAAAAGGAATTCAACTTATCGTATTTATTCATATCGCATGATTTAGCTGTAGTGCGCTATAT
>DATGTW010000156.1:0-22104 GCA_035301625.1 Paenalcaligenes sp. | reverse complement strand
GTTTGGTCATCTCTTTGCCGTCTTCGGCGACAAATACATTAAAGCCCTGCTCGCTCAGATAGCGACGTAGCAGATCCCGTAACCGAGGGTCATCATCGACGACAAGAATCTTTCGCGGAGTGTGGTTTTGTGTAGTCATGAGTTAAATGTAACAAGCAAAAAGAGGAACGACCAGCACTGTAGTAAAGTTTTACAATTGATTCTTTTACCCCTGCGCTTGGTGCAAAATCAGACAGTTGGTTACATTTGGTGTGTTGGCGCAAATGAAACGTTGGCGCGCCTATTGCCGCTATTATGGCATGAAATTAAGGTTAATATACAGATTGGTGACGCTGGTCTGCAAAACGTAGATAATCAAATTTTAATGGATCTCGAGAACTATGGGTTCTGTCAATATTCTTGCCCTGGAGTCGTCTACCCCCGTATTGGGGGTAGGTCTTTTGCAGGTCGATGAACAAGGGCATCAGTCCTTTATACAGCGTGAGTTTCATGGCAGCAGTCGGCATGCGGAACATCTTTTGCCGCTGGTCGATCAGGTGCTGGCACAGGCGCAATTGGGGCAACAGGATTTGAGCGCTATCGCATTTGGGCAGGGGCCTGGTGGCTTTACAGGGCTACGGGTGGCCTGTGGAGCGGCACAGGGCATGGCCTTTGGGTTGCAGCTGCCGGTGGTGGCTGTGCCTTCTTTGTTGGCCGTGGCCCAGGCTGAATACAGTGCCGAGCATGCGATTCAGGTGGTAATTTTAGATGCGCGCATGGATGAGCTATATGTAGCTGCGTATCGACTTCGCGCACAAGCCCCTGATCCTGCCTCGCAGGAACTGGATACGGATCTATTCGGTTGGGAGGTTGTGTATGCCCCTGTTTTGATAGAGGCTCGGCATTTTCCTGTCTGGCTACATGAACAGCGCCATCAGTGGGGGGCACAAACCACAGTGCAGGTAGTGGGTAATGGCCTGCAGCTATGCCGTGATTTAGATATAAATTTTGCAGATGCAAACCTCAGCTTGGGGACGGATAGCGTGCCGCAGGTGCAAGCTATCGCCGAGTTGGCCTGGCAAGGCTGGCAGCAAGGGCAGACGATTATGCCTGAGCAGGCTGCACCTTTGTACATTCGTGACAAGGTTGCTTTTACTATTTCAGAGCGAGCCCAAGGGTTGGGTGGTAATCCTGCTGCTGATTGGCAGCCTCTGCAGGTACAGCGTTTGCAGGATGCACATATCCCTCAGGTTATGACATTGGCACAGGACAGCGGGGCCGGTGCTTGGTCTGAAGCGCAGTGGTATTCAGGATTGCAGGCCGGTGAGTTTGGCTGGGTGCTGGCTCGTGGGGACGAGGTTTATGCATTTTTAATGGTTAATCAAGTAGGGAATGAGTCCGAACTCCTTTTGATGGCCACCCAACCGCAGTATCAGCGCCGTGGTTATGCAACCTGGTTATTAAATACTTGGCAACAGCACGCCCGTGAACAAGGGGTGGATCAGCTACACTTAGAGGTGCGCGCCTCGAATCAGGCTGCTCAGCAGCTGTATCAGACCTTTGGTTTTGAGTCAGTGGGGGTGCGGGCAGATTATTACCCATCAGCAGCGGGTGGTCGCGAGGATGCCCATTTATTTACAAAAGAATTAAATCATGCAGCTGAATGATTCAGCTGTAGGGACTATAGGCACAAGAGGGATTGCAGTGACGGAGCAAACCGAGCAACAAGAACGAATCACTTTGCCCTTGGCGCGTTTGCGCTGGCTACAAGAGATGGGGGTCGCTCCGGCCTTGTTGCGTCCTTACGCGCCCGGGCGCGTCGCGCCTGCTCGTGCGTCCCAGGCCACAGTCGCTGGGCCTGACGCTACCGACCAGACACACCCTACCGATCAGCAGGGCTCAGCACATGAAGGTACCAATCAACAGGGCGCTGGTCGTGCCATGTTTGAAGAAATGCTGCGCTCAATGGAGCGCCCGCCGCAAGCCGAGAGCAAACGCTCAACAAAACCTCCAGTAGGGGTACAAAAAAATACTCGTTCACAGCCCCTGTCAGCCCCTAAACAAAAAGAGGTGCGTCCAGAGTCAGCGACTGCGTCTGAGCAGCAGGATAAAACTAATGAGTCGATCCCATCTGCACCGCAGGTGCCATCCGCTGCACCTGCACCTGTACAGGTAACAGAGCAACAAGATTCGTTTACCCAGTGGCGAGATGATTTGTCAGCGTGTGAGGCTTGCGCCCGCTGCGATGAGCGTGCCGTAGTGCTGCCTGGGGTGGGTGTCCGAGACACTCCAGATTGGTTTGTGTTGGGGGGGATGCCCACGCGTCAAGACGAGGGGGCCGGGCGTGTATGGAGTGCTTCGGCAGGGCGTTTGTTGGCGGCGCAGCTGCGCAGTGTGGGTCTGAATTTACGCCAACAGGTGTATTTGAGTTATGCGCTCAAGTGTCGTTCCAATCAGCCCCAAGCCAGTCCCGAGAGCATCACTGCTTGCAGAGAGAACTTTTTACAGGAACTGTCTTGGGTACAGCCCAAACGTTTGTTGTTGTTAGGGGCCGAGGCGGTGCAGATGCTGTGGGGGGCACAGGCGCGTCTGGAAGACTTGCGCGGGGCACTGCAGTATTGGACCGACCCCAAAGGCCGTGAATTGCCGGTGGTAGTCACGGTGGATCCCACCACGTTACTGTTGCGGCCGCAGCAAAAAGCACGGGCTTGGCATGATTTGCTGGTATTGCAGCAGGTCATGGTCAAGCAGGCCGAGACCAACTAAATGTGAATAACACCAAGGATTAATTTTGTTCCTGATGCAGTGCTGTCCCGTAGCCCTCTTGGCCGATTAATTGGGGCAGTTCGGGGTTGATTTTGTGGTTGTAGCGATTCCACCAGATAAAGAACAACATCAGTGTGGTCACCAGCAGCCCAAAGAACACAATAATGACGTAGATAGAGATATCCAGCCAGAGCATCAAGCTATAAAGACCCAGCATCAATAGGATGTTGGATTGCTCGTTAAAGTTTTGAACAGCAATCGAGTGACCTGCCGATAGCAAGACATGGCCACGGTGCTGTAAGAGGGCGTTCATAGGTACAACAAAATACCCCGACAAGGCGCCGATCACTATCAGCAGGGTATATACAGCCCAAGTACTCTTGACGACCAACATAAAGAGCACCATTAGCCCCATTAATACGCCCATGGGCAGTACTGATAGCGCCCGTTGTAAAGGTACGCGCCCGGCCAAAGAAGCACCAATCACTGTCCCAAAAGCAGTCACACCCATCAGGATAGAAGACTGATCCAATCGATACCCCAAATGCTGTGCCCCCCACTCGATGACGATCAGCTGCAAGGTTGCGCCTACCCCCCAAAACAAAGTGGTTACAGCCAGCGAGATTTGCCCTAGTTTGTCACTCCATAAAATAACCACGTAGCGCTTAAAAGTGCTGAGCAAGACCAGTGGGCGAGTTTCCTGTTTGGGATAAACCATGCCCGTTTTGGGAATCATGAGGTTAAAGATGGCGGCGGCCAAATACACGACCGCTATAACCAAGATAGCAGCCTCGGCACGATTATAGGCCATGCTAGAGAGGCCGAGATCACGCATGAGAAAGTGTGATACATCGGGATGAATCAAAACGCCACCGAGGACAGTACCGATGATGATGGAAAGTACGGTGAGCCCCTCGATCCAGCTGTTGCCTTTGACCAAGAGCTCGGGTTTGAGCATTTCGGTGATGATGCCGTATTTGGCGGGCGAGTAGGCAGCAGCGCCGACACCTACCAAGGTATAGGCAACAAATACCCAAGTCATCTGTCCACCAGCAGAATTGGCCAAAAGTGTGACCAGAAACATTAAAATACAGCCAGCAATCTTTACCGCGTTGGTGCTAAACATGACCCGACCTTTTGGGAAGGAGTCTGAAAAAGCCCCAACAAAAGCAGCCAATACAACATAGGCCAAGGCAAACCACCACTTCATCAGTGGTACCATCCAGTCAGGCCCGTGCAAATCATCGATCAATGCGATGGCGGCAATGAGCAGGGCATTATCAGCAACCGAAGACAGTGCCTGGGCTGCCATCACTAGGTAAAAGCCACGATTCAATGTATACGCTCAGTAAAGTTTGGTAAAGAAAGCTCACAGACATCCGCGCGGCGAGACCGCTACGCTTACAATAGCGGCACATAGCCTCAGACGGCTTGACGACTTTTTACGCCTTCAAGACATAAAAATCATAGCGTAAAAATGAAAACATTGTAGGATAAAACGCTTTTGGAGTATTTTGTTAGCTTTGAGTGGGGCTAAATAACTAGCAACGCCCCATCAATAATGGCCCATTACCCAAAAATTACGCAAGAAAATTAACGATATTTTTGAATTAGTAAAACACAGTGCGACTGGTACAAATCAAACTCGCTGGATTTAAGTCTTTCGTGGATCCAACCACCTTAAAGATACCAAGTCAAATGGTCGGGGTGGTCGGACCCAATGGCTGTGGAAAATCCAACATTATTGATGCAGTGCGATGGGTGCTGGGCGAGAGCCGTGCTTCTGAGTTGCGTGGTGAATCCATGCACGATGTTATTTTCAACGGTTCGGAACAACGGACGCCGGCTGCCCGTGCTTCGGTCGAGTTGATTTTTGATAATAGCCAACAGCGTTTGGCTGGGCAGTGGGGGACTTATAATGAGCTCTCAGTGCGTCGCACATTAGCTCGTGAAGAAGGCAGTCGGTATTTTATTAATAATCAACAGGTCCGTCGTCGCGATATTTATGACATTTTTCTGGGCACTGGTTTGGGTGCGCGCGGCTACGCCATTATTGGACAGGGCATGATTAATCGCCTCATTGAGGCACGGCCCGAAGAATTGCGTGTTTACCTCGAAGAGGCCGCAGGGGTTTCTCGGTACAAAGAGCGTCGTCGTGAAACTGAAAACCGTTTGCGCGATACTCATGAAAACCTCACTCGTTTAGAAGATCTGCTGCAGGAAATTGCGGGCCAACTCAAGCGTTTGGAAAAACAGGCTGCACAGGCGCAACGCTATCAAGAATTACAGGCGTTGGGATTGCGTAGTCAGCATGCTTTATGGCGACTTGAACAGCAACAAGCCAGCCAAGATCAACAAGCACAGCAACAACAGCTACAGGATCTCGAGCTGGGTGTGCAACAGCGCGTGACGCAATTGCGCGCCATCCAAGCGCGTCTGGAAGAGCAACGCGTGCAGTTTCACGAGGCCGAGCAGGCTGTTCAGGAAGCACAGGCTGCCTTGTATGAGGCCAACACGGTGGTGAGCACCGCTCAGGCCGAGGTGCGCTACGTAGAGGCCAGTCAGCAGCGTTCCGTACAACGGCGCCAGCAAATAGAGCAGCAGTTAGCACATTGGCAAGAGCAGCAAACACAGGCCCAAGGTAAAGAGGAATCACTGCACAGCGCGCTTGAGCAAGCTCAATTGCAGCATGAGGAGGCCAGCGGGCGCTTGGAGCATGCCGAAATCGAGCTGGCTGCCAACGAAGAAGAGCTGCAGGTAATTAATGCCCGTCGCGAAGAACAACGCGCGCTGCTGCATCGCGAAGAGCAACGACTGGCTTTATTACGCCAGCGTCAACAAGACAGTGACCGTGAGCACAAGGATCTACAAAACCGTCAGGCACAGCTGCAAGCGCAACGCGATGAAAAGACACCTGCGCCGGCAGACAAAGAAGAGGATCTTGATTATCTGCTGGGGGTTATTCAACACACGCAGTCTCAACTTGATGAATTGCAATCGCAGATCGCTGTTATGGAAGCCCAGCAGCCTGTCTTGCAGAAGGCTGTCCAAGAGGCGGAACAACAATGGCACGCGCAACAAAAGCAGGAAACAGCTCTTAAAGAACGCATCAACGCTTTACAAGAGATCCAAGCGCAGTGGGCAAGCCCTGCCGAGCAGCAGCAATGGTTAGAGCAACACCATCTACAGGCCTTGCAACAGTTATGGCCTTTGTTGCAGGTGGAAAGGGGTTGGGAAACGGCATTAGAGGCTATTTTGCGTGAGCAAATTGGGGCTTATTTGGTGCCCAAACTCTCCTCGGCTGCGGTGATCGAACAATTTCAAAACATCGATTTGCATCCGCCGCTGCGGGTGCATTTTTGGTGGCCATCACAAAACAATCTATCCGCCACAAAGCCCTGGCATGGTTGCACCCCCTTGTTGGCTCGAGTGGGCAGTCAGCACGCTGAGGTACAATCATTGCTGCACGTTGTATTGCGAGATATTTGGGTTGTTGAAGATTGGCAGCGAGGGTTAGAGTTGGCGGCGCAGCTGCCCGCAGGAGGGCGCTTGGTGCATCCCCTAGGGCATATACTCAGTGGTCAGGGGCTGGCCTTATATGCCCCTCATGATGACCAAGCTGGTGCTTTGGGCCGACAACAAGAGCTGCAACGCCTCGAGCAGGCGGTACAGGCCGAGCGCCTGCATGCCGAACAATCAGCCGCCACGCTGCAAAGTCAGACCACACAGCTTAAAGAAGCCCAGCAACAGCTACAAAAAATGCGACAGCGCATGCATGAGCTATCTGACCATAAGCATCAGCTCGAACTAAAAAAGACCCGAGCTGAACAGCAAAGGCAACAACATGCTCAGCGCCAAGCGTATTTGAATAGTGAATACGAACGGGTGCACGAGCAGTTGGAAAAGCTCGATCAGCAACAAGCGCAGCGTGAACTCGAGCTCGAAGAGCTGGATGCCATTGTTGAAGAGGCTCGCATGCAGTTCGTGACGATGGATGAGCGCTGCGTGACTTTAGGGGAAACTGTTAATCAATTGCGCCTACAGCTGCGCCAATTTGAGCAGGCAGTGCATGAATGCCGCCAACAAGAAAGCACCTATCAGGAGCGGCTACGTGCTTTGCAGCAAACAGAAAGTCAGGCTGCCGAGCAAATAGGGGCACTGGACACCGAGCTTGGGCAGTTGCAAACCGAACTGATCAGTTTGGATCCAGAAACTATGCGGGCCGAACTCGAAGAGGCTCTGCGCCAACGACAAATACGGGAAGAGCGTTGGCAGCAAGCACAGGGTCGACTAAAAGGGCAGCAAGAGATCCTTCAAAAGCTAGAAGCACAGGAAAAAGACTATGCCCAAGGTGTGGGTCCATTACGTGAAAAGATTAACGAGTTGCAACTGAAGGAACAAGAAAAGCGGCTACGTGCCGAACAATTTACCCAACAACTACAAGCGCATGAGGTTAATATTGCAGAGCTGGATGAGTTCTTGGCCGAGCAATCGGACAGCTGGCGGGACAAGACGTGGTTAAATAACGAGATTAAACGTATCCAGCGGGCTGTGGATGCCATGGGGGCGGTTAATTTGGCAGCGCTGCAAGAACTAGAGGCCACTCAAGAGCGTGAGCATTACCTATTGGCACAACAAGAAGACTTGTTAAAAGCCATCGAAACATTGGAAAGTGCAATTCGCAAGATTGATCGGGAAACCCGAGCTTTGCTTTGGGAGACTTTTGAGCAGGTGAATCAACATTTTGGAACATTGTTTCCACAATTGTTTGGAGGTGGCGAGGCGAAACTCGTTATGATGGGTGATGAGGTACTCGAAGCGGGGGTGCAGGTGATGGCTCGACCCCCGGGTAAACGTAACAGTACCATTGCTTTATTATCGGGCGGGGAAAAGGCATTGACTGCTATTGCGTTGGTATTTGCTTTTTTTAAATTAAACCCAGCGCCCTTTTGTTTGTTGGATGAGGTAGATGCTCCGCTGGATGATGCTAATGCCGAACGTTATGCCTCGTTGGTACAAGGGATGAGCACAGAAACGCAGTTTTTATTTGTCACCCATAATAAAATAACGATGCACAAGGCAGAGCAATTGGTTGGGGTCACCATGCAAGAGCAGGGGGTCTCGCGTATTGTCTCCGTGGACATGCAAGCGGCAACAGAGCTTGCCGAGGCCTGATTTCTTTAAGGGCGCAGAGTTTATAGGGTGTTTTTACATGGGTCTTGAGCTATGAGTGATTTGCAAATAGGTTTGGTTTTATTAGGGGTGGCACTGATCGTGGTAGTGCTGCTGTTTAATTGGTGGCAAGACCGCCGCGTGCGTCGTCAGATGAAAACCCATTTTCCGCAGGTCGATAATGACCCGCTGATGGCACATGAGACCAGCGAGCGCAAAGAACCCAGCGTCGAGGTGGCTGAACGGCTAGGGGTGCTCAAGCTCGATGATTTTCCCAATGAAGAGGTAGACCCGGGCTGTGAGGCAGTGGTTGATATTCAGTTACCCCAACCCATCGAAGGGGCGGATCTATTAGATGCATTGAAACGCCATTTGCGATTCAAGATTAAGCCTTCGCGCGTATTTGTACTTAGCGAGCAAGGCCAGTTAGAAAACTATCCCACCGCAGGGACGTCTTATGTCGGTGCGCAGATTGCGGTTTTGCTGGCTGATCGCGAAGGTCCTTTGAGTGATGTCGAGTGGTCTCGACTGTGGGCTGCTGCCGAGGGTATCGCCCAAGAATTTGACGGCACTGTGGATGGTCCCGAGCAGGACAAGGTCATTGAGCAGGCAGAAATGCTTGACGAGATTTGTGCCCAATTGGACGCACAGGTAGGTTTAACCGTTCATTTGCCCCACGCCATGAGCCTAGAACGCGTCGAACAGGCTATTTTAGATGTAGGATTGATGCGTACTGAGGATGGTTATGCCTGGTTGGCAGAGTCCGGGATTCCCCGTTTCGTTGTGCTATTTGAGGATCAGAATCGGGCTGACTTTCAGGATGAATCGGTCCAGGAACTTAATTTGTTATTGGATGTGCCCCATAGCCCCAAAGATACTCAGGCCTTTAGTCGCATTGCCGGGGTCGGGCGCGATTTGGCTGCTCGCTTGGGCGGGCAGTTGACGGATGAGCAGGGGCAGTCAGTAAACCCTCAGGTGGATGGTCAATTGGACGAACAATTGCTGACTATCTACGAGCGTCTAGAGGCGGCTGGGTTTATTGCAGGTGAAAGCCGAACCAAAAAGGTATTTCGAGGCCAGTAATGGAAAAGCGTTTAAAAGAACTGAAAAAAGAAATCGTGCTCCATAATCATCGTTACTATGCTCTGGATGACCCGCTGATTTCTGATGCCGAGTATGATGCGTTATTTAACGAGTTGCTAGAGATCGAATCGCAGCACCCTGATTGGGTGACCGAGGATTCACCTAGCCAACGTGTGGGCAGTGCCCCGGTGAGCGGTTTTGATACGGTGCAACACAGCGTGCCTATGCTGTCGTTGGGCAATGCTTTTACCGAGGAAGATTTAAGTGCTTTTGATAAACGTGTCGCAGATGCGTTGGTCAATGAGGGGGTGTGGACAGCAGGGCAGCCTCTGAGTTACAACGCCGAGTACAAATTTGATGGATTGGCAGTCAGTCTGCGTTATGAGCACGGTCGTTTGGTTCGCGCGGTCACTCGTGGTGATGGCTACGAAGGCGAAGACATCACCTCGAATATTCGTACGATAGCGGCTATTCCATTACGTTTGCTCGACAATGATGATTATCTGCCTCAGGTGCTCGAAGTGCGGGGTGAGGTATTAATGAACCGTACTGACTTTGAGCGACTCAACGAGGCGCAGGTCGAACGCGGAGAAAAGCCTTTTGCTAATCCGCGTAATGCGGCAGCGGGCAGTCTGCGACAATTGGACCCACGGATTACTGCACAGCGACCATTGCGATTTTTTGTCTACGGCTGGGGGGAAATTGATAGTCTACCCTATGAAAACCAATCAGAAATGCTGGATTGGTTGTTACGCTTGGGGTTACCTGTTAATGCGCACCGTCGAGTGTTAACCGGGGTGCAGGCATTGCAGGAATACTACCAGGAAACTGCCGAAGTACGCGCAGACCTACCTTTTGAGATTGATGGTTTGGTCTATAAGGTCAATGAGCTCGAGCTGCAAACTGTTTTGGGGTATGTATCACGCGCACCTCGTTACGCGGTTGCCCACAAGTTTCCGGCACAGGAGGCTACCACTCGTTTACTAGCTATCGAGGTACAGGTGGGTCGGACTGGGGCAATCACGCCGGTCGCACGCTTGGCACCCGTTGAGGTGGGTGGTGTGACGGTGACCAATGCCACTTTGCATAACGAGGATGAAATCCGTCGCAAAGATGTTCGTGTCGGTGACACGGTAGTAGTGCGTCGTGCTGGGGATGTGATCCCCGAAATCGTTGCTCCTATCATGGATCTGCGCCCCGATAAAACAGAATTGTTTGTTTTCCCTACTCATTGTCCTGTTTGTGGTTCCGCTATCGAGCGCCCTGAGGACGAGGCCATTGCGCGCTGTACCGGTGGACTGGTATGTGCTGCCCAGAGAAAGCAAAATATCGAGCACGCAGCCAGTCGTAAAGCGTTAGATATCGAGGGGCTGGGGACTAAGTTGATCGAGCAATTAGTGGACCGCGATCGCGTTAAAAGTCTGGCTGATTTATTTACCTTGACCGAAACTGAGCTCGCTACCTATCCGCGGATGGGGCCTAAATCTGCGCAAAATGTAGTGTCCGCCATCCAAAACGTCAAGACACCCGCTTTAGCACGCTTTATCTATGCTTTGGGTGTGCGGCATGTAGGGGAAACTACCGCCCGTAGTTTAGCGGATCATTTTCAGAGTTTGGATGCTTTATTGGATGCCAGCGAGGAACAGCTGCAGGCAGTCCCTGATGTAGGGCCAACGGTAGCGGCATCGGTAGCGCATTTTTTTGCTGAAGAGCATAACCGTGAAATTATTACCCAGTTGCGCAGCCATGGGATGCAGCCACAGGTGCCTGAACAGGTGAATGCAGCAGCTGCGCAGGACAGCGTATTTGCAGGTAAAACCATTGTGTTGACTGGGGCGTTGACTAAGTTGACCCGTAGTCAGGCAAAAGAAAGGCTGGAAACACTCGGGGCCCGGGTGACCGGGTCGGTGTCCAGCCAGACTGATTTTTTGATTGCTGGTGAGCGGGCCGGGAGCAAGCTCACCCAGGCACAAAAACTAGGGGTTGAAGTCCTGGATGAGGCGGCCTTGCTGGCCCAATTGGCGGCCAGTGAATAAAGTTATTTTTCCTCGACTTTGGCGCTGGAAAGCAGCTCGTCTTGGTAATCGCTGAGTTGCTCTTGACGCAAGAGTTCTTTGATTTGCGACTTGACCTCGTCCAGTGCGGGGAACTCGGGTGCGCGCTCGTCTTGGAGCTCGATAATATGCCAGCCAAATTGTGATTCAACAGGGGCATCACTCAGATTGCCGACCTCTAGACCCTCGACGGCCTCGGCAAAGGGGGCGACGTAGTTGCTGCTGGGAGCCCAGCCCAGTTCACCGCCGTTTTCTTTACTGCCGGGATCGATTGAGTGCTCTTTGGCAGCATCGTCAAAGCTGAGTTTGCCGTCTTTGATATCAGCCAGCAGTTTTTTGGCTTCGTCCTCGCCTTCTATCAAAATGTGGCGCACTTTGTATTCTTTTTGCTCTGCGCCTTGCTCTTTGAGCTTGTTGTATTCGGCTTCGACTTGCTCATCGCTAATGGGATGAGCCTCGATGTAATCTTCGAGCAGGGCACGTACCAAAATACCTTGGCGGGCCAGGTCGAGCTCTTGTTGGACCTCGGGGTTTTTATCTAGCCCTTGGCGTTCGGCCTCTTGGACGGCTACGGTGCGTACGATGAGCTCTTCTTTGACGCGCTCGCGGAGCTCGGGAGAGTCGGTCGCGCCTTGCTCGATGATGAGCTCAATAAAGTTGTCAAAGTCTGCTTGTGAGATAGATTGACCATTGATGGTCATCATGGTCTCGGCGCTAAGTGGTGCAGCAAATGCGCACGCCAGAGTGAGCGCAGCTAAACGTTTCATGGTAATCCTTTGTGAAAATGATTAAGACAAGATCTCAATAGCCAGTGCATGCACAGGAAAGGGGATGAGATCACCTACCTGGGCATAAATCAGGCGATGGCAGGCCAAGGTGTTTTTTCCTTGGAATTGCGCTGAAGCAATACGGAGCCGAAAATGGCTGGAGCCGTCTTTGGCACCCTCGTGACCTATGTGGTGGTGTGATTCATCAATCACCTCGAGAGTAGTCGGTGAGAGGGCCTGTAGCCGATCTTTAAGCAGTTGAATGCGTTCCTCGACGACTTTTGACATGTGGGTACTCTGTGTTGATTAACTAGGATTATTAAACAGCCTATCGTAACACGCACAGAATACACTTAAAGGAACGGGGGGTAAAAATAATAAATGCAAATTTATCCCACCCTGCAGTTGCAGTGTAATCGCTAGGGAATCAGGCAGGGGGCTCGTCTTTCATGTAGCGTGATAGCCATAAGCTTTGACCAACAACAAACACAATCAGCAAGACCAAAGAGCCGAAAACCTTGAAATTAACCCACTGAGATTCGGTAAAGTAGCCAGAAAAAGCTACGAATAGATTGGCCGCCCCGGAAAAGATAAAAAAGGCCGCCCAGCTATAGTTGAGCTTTTTCCATGCCGCCTCGGGCAAGGTCAGCTGCCCACCCATCAGACTCATCATCAGGTTACGGCCTAAGAATATTTGGCTAAAAATCAGGATGGCCGCAAAAAGCCAATACAAAACGGTGGGTTTCCATTTGATAAAAGAGTCATTTTGGAAGACTAAAGTTGCCGTTCCAAAGACTACAATGACACCTAGATTAATCCAGTGGGTGGTTTCAATGGTGCGTGCACGCAGTCTGAGCCACAGAATCTGCGCAACAACAGCTGCCATGGCCACCCCGGTGGCCACATAGAGATCAAAAGACCGAAAGGCCAAAAAGAATAGAATGAGCGGGAATAGATCAAAAAGCAGTTTTCTCATATTTGGGCCAGGTGTTTACTCATTGGTTAGGGTTGCTGTTTTAAAAGATTGCGGTTGTTTTAGAGGGCTGTTTTAGAGTCATGAACAGCGATTTTATTAAAGTACTTACGGGCCAATATCTGCACCACAGTTGTCGGCAACCTTTTATTGTAAACGAAATCACGTCGTGCATAGACAATAACACGGGTAAGCACCTAAAGACGCCGCTCTTCGTGTGGGGCATAATACAGGCCGCAAGGATATAAATTTTGTTATCAATTACTGGGAGATCTGTTATGCGGCCTTTTGCGTTATTTAAAAAGACTCTTTTAGCAGGCGCTATAGCCTTGAGCATGCCTTTATTAGCTCAGGCGCAGGTAAAGGTAGGGGTGACGGTGTCCTCAACGGGTCCGGCCGCGTCCTTGGGAATTCCTGAACGCAATACAGTCAGCTTGTTGCCGACCGAAATTGCTGGGCAGTCTGTCGAATACATTGTTTTGGATGATGCGACCGATACCACGCAAGCGGTACGCAACATGCGTAAACTGGTGAGTGAGGATGGCGTTGACGTGGTGATTGGTACTTCGGCGACGCCGGGTTCATTGGCCATGCTTGATGTAGCCGAAGAGACCGAGACTCCCATGATCAGCGTGGCAGCCAATGCTCGCATTGTTGAACCCGTTGATGAAGCGCGCATTTGGGCTTTCAAGACCCCCCAAAATGACGAGTTGATGGCCAGTGCACTGGCAGATACCATGGAGTCCCAGGGGATCGAGACCATCGCGGTGATTGGTTTTAATGATGCTTATGGCGATGGTTGGCTCGAGGAAATGACCAAGGCGGCCAATGAAAAAGGTATCGAGGTCCTGGCTTCTGAGCGCTATAACCGCAATGATACTTCAGTGACTGGACAGATTTTAAAGATCTTGTCTACTAACCCTGATGGTGTCCTGATTGCTGCTTCCGGGACCCCGGTCGCTTTGCCTCAGTCTGAATTAATCAATCGTGGCTACGAAGGGCGTATTTATCAGACGCACGGTGCCGCTAATAGTGATGTATTACGTGTCTGTGGTGCAGACTGTAACGGCATGATTTTGCCTGCAGGTCCGCTGCTGGTAGCTGATCAGCTCGAAGATGATCACCCTGTCAAAGAATCCGCCCTCGAGTACAAGGCTTTATACGAGGATAAATATGGTGACGGTACCATCAACACTTTTGGCGGGCACTTGTGGGATGCTGGTTTGATTATCGCCAATGCTATTCCAGCTGCTTTGGAATCTGGGGCCGAGCCCGGCACGACCGAGTTTCGTCATGCATTGCGCGAAGCCATCGAAAATACTTCCGACTTAGCCGCTTCACAGGGGGTATTTAACATGAGCTCTCAGGACCATTCTGGTTTGGATGAGCGAGCCCGCGTCATAGTCGAGGTGGTCGATGAGGACTGGAAGTACCGCCCCGAGTTAGCGACCTATTAATTCACCGTTAGCTGATCGGGAATAATCATGGGCGCTACGCTGCCCTGTAGCCTTGAGGCGCGGTGCGCTGGCACTGCGCCTTTTTGCTTGTTTCGTGCTTGGATCTGATTATTCATGGATGCCACTGTATTACTGATTCTGTTACAGGACGGCTTACTCAACGGGGCGATTTACGCGCTGTTGGGTTTGGCTTTGGTGATGGTTTTTGCTGTCACCCGCATTATTTTTATCCCCCAAGGTGAATTCGTCACCTTTGGTGCTTTGACCTTGGCGTTTATCATCAATGGACGTACGCCAGGTACTTTATGGCTGCTGCTGATTGTTGGCGTCATTGTGGCCATCAAGGATATTTATCACATCGCTAAATACACCGCAGGACGAAAAGGCGTTCGGATTGCCATGTCATTGCTATGGTCGGTGGTGTGGCCGGTGTTGCTGATCCTCATCAGTCCACTGGTAATGGGCAAAGAAATTCCGCTCTTTGTTTCTGTGCTTTATTCCTTGGCCGTAGTGATTCCGCTGGGCCCCATGCTTTATAAGCTGGTCTATCAGCCGCTTGCCGAGGCCAGTGTATTGGTGCTGCTGATTACTTCGGTAGCATTGCATTTTGCCTTAACGGGGCTGGGCTTAGTGTTTTTTGGGGCCGAGGGTTGGCGTACGCCAGCATTTATGCGTGGACAGATTGATGTCTTTGGCATGATGTGGTCAGCACAAACGTTATTTGTGTTGGCGTCTTGTGCTATTTTGATTGGCGCTCTGTGGATCTTTTTTGGTACGACTTTATATGGGCGTGCCTTGCGTGCAACTGCTGTTAATCGTCGCGGGGCGCGCTTGGTCGGTATCAGTACCGAGATGTCTGGCCGCATCACCATGTTTTTGGCGGCTGCAGTGGGGGCGTTTTCTGGCATGCTAATTGCGCCCGTGACCACGATTTACTATGACACCGGTTTCTTGATCGGTTTAAAGGGGTTTGTCGGTGCCATTATCGGTGGGCTGGCCAGCTATCCCATCACTGCCATCGGGGCTATTTTTGTGGGTATCCTCGAGGCTTTCTCTTCCTTTTGGGCCAGTCAGTATAAGGAGGTCATCGTGTTTACCTTGATTATTCCCGTGTTGCTGTGGCGCTCCTTTGGCATGCAAATCATGGATGACGAGGACTGATTCATGAGACGTTGGATTTTTGTGCCCCTGATTGTGCTATTGGCTGTATTGCCCCTGTGGTCCGGGATGCCCGAATTCTGGATCACTCAACTTAATTATATTGGTCTCAGTAGTCTGGTGGTCTTGGGTTTAGTGGTATTGACAGGGGTTGCTGGGTTGACCTCTTTCGGGCAGGCCGCTTTTGTGGGTATTGGGGCTTATACCACGGCTTGGTTGAGCACACAGATGGGGTGGTCGCCTTGGCTCGGATTGGTAGTGGCGCTATTGCTAACAGGTGCCTTTGCCTTTATCATCGGTGCCGTGACTATGCGCTTGTCTGGGCACTATTTACCTTTAGGGACTATTGCCTGGTCACTGTCTATTTATTATCTCTTTGGCAATTTGGCCTTTTTAGGCCAGCACGATGGGATCTCTGGCATCCCCGCGATTGATTTGTTTGGTATTTCTTTTGGCCGCGGACGCTCTATTTACTATCTGATTTGGATTGCCGTTTTGCTGGCCATGTGGGCGACTTATAACCTGATGCATTCGCGGCCCGGGCGTGCGATTCGGGCATTGCGCCAACGAGGTGCCATGGCCGAGTCGTTTGGCATTAATACGGCCCGTTACAAGGTCATTGTATTTATTTATGCGGCCCTGCTTGCTTGTGTGTCGGGTTGGTTATATGCACATATGCAACGTGCTGTCAGCCCTAGCCCTTTTGGGCTGAATTACGGCATTGAATATCTCTTTATGGCCGTAATAGGTGGGGCTTCCAGCGTATGGGGGGCAGTATTGGGTTCAAGCGTGATTTTGATTATCAAGGACCGCTTGCAAAATATCTTGCCGCTCTTTTTAGATGACAACATCAATGCCGAGTTAATTGTGTTCGGGGTATTGATGATTTTAATCCTGCAATACGCCAGCCAAGGGCTGTGGTCATTTTTAGCCCAAGGTTGGGAATTTATCTGGCAGCGTTTAGGCGGCAAACCATTAACTAACGAGCAGCGTTATTCAGCCTTGCAATTGGGCGAGTTAACATCTTCTGATCAAGAGGCTGCGGTAAAGCCAGCTGATAAGCTTTCTTCTCGTGATGGTTTAGAGCACCGCACTCTGCCTCCTGCCGACACCCCAGTGCTCGAGCTCAATCAACTGCGTAAAGAGTTTGGCGGGTTGGTCGCGGTCAATGACCTGAGTTTTGGTATCAAGGCGGGCGAAATCGTTGGATTGATTGGCCCCAATGGTGCAGGCAAAAGCACTTGCTTTAACCTCATTACGGGGGTGCTACCTCGGACTTCTGGCGAGGTACGCTTTCTAGGCCAAGAAATTCAAAACCTCAATGCCCGTCAAATTGCACAGTTAGGGATTAGTCGCAGTTTTCAGCATGTACAGTTGGCACCTAATATGACTGTTTTGGAAAATGTCGCTTTAGGGGCTTATCTGCGCGAGTCAGCCGGTGTTTTGCGTGCTTTTGTGCACGCCGAGCGTGGTGTTGAGGGGCGTTTGCTGCATGAGGCCCGCCGTCAACTTCAGCGCGTAGGTTTGCTCGATATGCAGTACGAATCCGCAGGTCGTTTAGCTTTGGGCCAACAGCGTATTTTAGAGATTGCACGTGCCTTGGCCAGTGATCCTATTTTATTGATGCTCGATGAGCCCGCTGCTGGGTTGCGTTATCGTGAAAAGCAGGCCTTGGGTGATGTTTTGCGCCAACTCAGTCGTGAGGGTGTTAGCATCCTGTTGGTCGAACACGATATGGAATTTGTGATGGGGTTGACCGATCATATTGTGGTGATGAATTTTGGCACTAAATTGGCTGAGGGCACGCCACAAAGTGTTCAGACCAACCCTGATGTGCTCGAGGCCTACCTCGGGGGTGTGGTCGAGACCGCATAAGCAGTAGCAATTATCTTGGTAAATAACTATGAGCAATCAGACCCATTCCGCGCAAATAGACGCTAGCTCCGATTTGGGACCTGCGCTGATTTCTGTGCGCGATTTAAATGTGCATTACGGCACTGTACCTGCGTTAGATTGCCCCGAACTGCATGTGCCCCAAGGCGCTATCGTAACAGTGATAGGTGCCAATGGCGCGGGTAAATCTACTTTGCTAAATGCCATGATGGGTAATTTACCCACGAATGGTCATGCACGCGGTGATGTTTTTTACAGTGATCAACAGGTCAGTGATTGGTCGGTCGAACAACGTGTTGGCCAAGGGCTTAGCCTGGTCCCCGAGAGCCGCGAGCTCTTCGCCAGTATGACAGTCGAGGAAAACTTGTTGTTGGGGGGCTTTCGTTTATATCGGCAGCGCGTATCGGGTTGGCGGGACACTTTAGCTGATATTTTTCAACTTTTCCCTCGTTTGCAAGAGCGGCGTCGACAGCTGGCCGGGACTTTGTCTGGTGGTGAGCGGCAGATGTTGGCGTTAGGTCGCGCATTAATGGCTCAGCCACGGGTGTTGATGCTTGATGAGCCCAGTTTGGGCTTGGCACCATTAATTGTGAGCGAGATTTTTCAGACTATTGTGGCCTTACGGGCACGCGGGGTTTCAATTTTGTTGGTCGAACAAAATGCTCGGGCTGCTTTGCAGATTGCAGACTATGGTTATGTCCTGGAAACCGGCGCGGTAGTGCTCCAAGGGGCGGCCAGTGAGTTGGCCAATGACAAACGTGTTATTGAAAGCTATCTGGGTTTGGGTAACAAGCAATCCCAGGCCGCGCAAGATGACTAACGCAACGTAGGCACAGGCATCCATTTTTCCAAGTCGTATTTATTATTGACATAGCGCAGCAGGTCACTGTTTTCCTCTTCCATCAGGATAATGGTGTAGTTGCGTTGATTGAGTCGAGTCAGTAGGGCATGAGCCTGTTCTAGATTGGTGCCGGCTAAGTAGGTACCCAGGTTTTTTAAAATCAGGATATTGGCTCCGGTACGCAATGCCCGCGCCCAGCTCAGCTGCAAACGCAGCCAAGGCTCAAGACTGCTGCTCAGAGCCATTAGGGCGTCTTTGAGGTTAGGGAATAATAAAAATATTTCAAGCAGCGGCAAGCCACCCCCGACTAAATTGGGGCCTAAAGGGGGCAGCAATAAATTTTCCTCGCAGTTTAAATGCGGCACAATGCCGCTGTCTGGGTCGCAGTAAATCACGCCAAATCGATATACTGACTCTTCGTCCAGGTGGCTGGTTTCGTTATTGAGAATGCGAATGGAGCCGTGCTTTTGCTGGTGGCGGCCAATCAGGCTATCTAGCAAGAGCTGTCGGGTCGTGGCACAGCGACCCAGAAAGGCAAAGGTTTCCCCTTGGGCGACCCGAGCATTTAGGCCTTGGATGAGGTTGCTTGGGTCTTGTTGTTGCCAAGCGTGGAAATCAATAAGTTCAAGGGCAGGGTAGTCCATAGCCATCACCTATAACAATCACAATCAAACGCCATGGGTGTGTTATGTGAGGTGCGTGCGGATGATGTATGTGACTTTATTATATGTACTGATTATGCCCATAGCCCTTATAACTATCCATTAGGGTTTAGCTTATTAGGGTTTTTGTGGTGCTTGGTGGCTAAATGATTTTATCTGTAAATTGGCACAGATCGGAAATACCGCATTCTTTGCATTTAGGGCTGCGGGCCACACAAATATATCGCCCATGCAGAATTAACCAGTGATGGGCGTCCTTTAGATAGGGTTCGGGGATGACTTCGAGGAGTTTTCTCTCGACCTGGTTGACGTTTTTACCGGGCGCCAGGCCTGTACGATTTGAAACCCTAAAGATGTGAGTATCCACGGCAATAGTGGGTTGACCAAAAGCTGTGTTGAGCACGACATTAGCGGTTTTTCGGCCAACACCTGGTAAGGCTTCGAGTGCTTTGCGGGTGTCGGGAACTTGGCCATTATGCTCTTCTAGCAGGATTTCACAGGTGCGAATGACGTGTTTGGCTTTGTTTCTGTAAAGGCCAATGGTTTTGATGCATTCGCGCAGCCCTTCCTCGCCTAAATCCAGTATCCCTTGAGGGGTACCATAATCAGGGAAAAACTTGCGTGTAGCCAGATTCACCGCGACATCGGTGGTTTGCGCTGACAAAATGACTGCAATGAGTAGCTGAAAGTCGCTGTTAAATTCTAATTCGGTCGTAGGGTGTGGGTTTGCCGCCTGGAAGCGCGCAAACATTTCATTGCGTTGTGCTGCGTTCATCATGAGTATTTATTTTTTACGGCGCGCTCGAGCTGCTTGTAAGGCTGCTGCGATACGTGCCTGGCGTTCATCGGCATCTGAGTCTGCCAGTGGAGTGAGTTCGGGCTTGGTCGAAAGTAAACGTGCCGCGGGTGTGTCCAAGTCCTCACCGTGCGCGTCGCTCAGGCGCTCCTGCCGGCGTTCGTAACGGTGACGTGCTAGCTGAGCCAGTGCGGGTGTCCATTGGGTGTCAGTAGGCCGCATTTCAATGCAGTCTACTGGGCAGGGGGCGACGCACAGCTCACAACCCGTGCAGTAATCTGGGATAATAGTGTGCATGAGCTTGTTGGCGCCGATGATGGCGTCAACGGGGCAGGCCTGTATACACAGCGTACAACCAATGCAATGGGCCTCATCGATCACTGCGACCAAGACCGGACCAGCACTGCCGCATTCGGGATCCAGGGTCGTGACTGGTTGCCCGGTGAGCTGGGCAAGCTTTTCGATGCCCTCGTCGCCGCCTGGAGGACAGCGATTGATGGCCTCGCCTTGGGTGGCAATGGCCTGTGCGTAGGGTAAACAGGCGTCATAGCCACAACGGGTGCATTGGGTTTGCGGTAAAACGTCGTTAATGGCTTGGACCAGTTTGTCAGTAGATGCGCTCATGCCAGTATTTTGTGTGGGCTGCACACCACTGACCCAGTCGCTGGTTTAGGTCTCGTGTGCAGCAATAAAATCGCGGATTTGTGGGTAGACAATATTTCTCCAGCGGCGCCCCGAAAATATACCATAATGCCCGCTGCCATCAACGGTGATGCGCTGTTTGTTGCGCTGTGTTATTCCAGAGCAAAGTTTTTGGGCTGCATGCGTTTGACCTTGGCCAGAAATATCATCGAGCTCGCCCTCGACAGTCAATAAGGCGCTGTGCTTGATGGCACGCAGGTCAATAAACTCGCCCCCGATATTCCACAAGCCACGAGGCAGTAAATGCTCTTGGAAAACGATTTGAATGGTATCCAAATAAAATTCGGCAGGCATATCCAACACCGCATTATAATCATCGTAGAAGCGTTTATGTGCTTCGGCGTCGTTGTCCTGACCTTTGACCAGGTGCTGATAAAAAGCATAGTGCGACAACATATGACGATCTGGGTTCATCGCGAGAAACCCGGCATGCTGTAAAAAGCCTGGATAAACGCGACGTCCAGCGCCTGGGTAATGCGCCGGAACACGATGAATCAGATTGTTTTCAAACCAGCTATAAGGCTTGGTGGTCGCCAATCTATTGACCTGCGTTGGAGACTCGCGTGTATCGATGGGGCCGCCCATCAGTACCAGGCTCTTGGGTGGCTGTGGGTAGTCTTGTTGGGCCATCAGTGCGACCGCCGCCAGCACTGGCACGGTTGGTTGGCACACAGCCATGACGTGGATGTCTGAGCCTAAATATTGAATAAAGTCCTGGACATACTGGACATAATCATCCAGATGAAAAAAACCTGCCCCCAGTGAAACCATGCGGGCATCTATCCAATCCGTCACGTAGACATTATGGGTTTGCAGCATCGTGCGCACGGTATCACGCAGTAATGTCGCGTGATGCCCCGATAACGGTGCAACAATGAGCACAGAAGGTTGCTCTTCGGCTTTGGGGTGTGCGCGGTCAAAACGGATTAAATGACAGAATGGCTGTTCTATACAGGTGGTGATGCTGACGGGTGTGGTCTCGCCATCGACCTCGACAGTATCAATCCCCCAAGCGGGTTTTTCGTATTCTTTGCCCAGCCTGTGTAACAGCTCGTAGCCCGCTGCCAATTGTTTGGATACGGGTGTATAAGCCAGAGGGCTTAGTGGGTGGGAAAAGAAATGTGCCCCGGTATCTGAAAACGAAGCTACAGATCCAAGAAACCTGCGTTGCAGTTCATGTAGGTCATAGAGCATAGAAAATCCGTGTAGTGGTTGCTGTTTGTCTTTTTGTACGGTTTTTTTGTTATGTGGAAGTATTACTTGTATATAACTTGGGATAATTTGTCCACAGATTTTCTATAGGGTTTATAAGGAGACCTAAGGCTGCTAACGTATCGCGAGGTACGATGCAGGGCCTTATTGTGGCAACAATCAAGGCCCTACGGCGTTTGCCCGAGAACAGCGGCAGATAGTTAATTTTATTAAATATTAGCGCTCAAGATACTGTAATTTGTCGGGTTCGCCATTCCATTCTTCGGCATCAGGCAAGGGATCGCTAGATCGGTTAATCATGCCAAATACCGGGGATAGTTCGGCGTTTAAGTCAATGAAATGGAGCTGGTCCTCGGGGACGTCTTCTTCGGCAAAAATAGCGTTGGCAGGACATTCGGGGATGCATACTGCGCAGTCAATGCATTCGTCGGGGTCAATCACTAAGAAGTTGGGCCCCTCACGGAAGCAGTCAACGGGGCAGACATCGACGCAGCTGGTGTATTTACATTTAATGCAGTTTTCGGTGACGACATGTGTCATATTGGCTTGCTCCGAAAAATAAATCGCCGTACAAAGGATACGGGTGAAA
>DATGTW010000155.1:0-6231 GCA_035301625.1 Paenalcaligenes sp. | reverse complement strand
TTCTGGCTTGTGTTTGCCGCGTAAGCGCCGTGCAACTTCGCTGGCTACACGTCCAAGGACTTTATCCTTGGCATCAACCACAAACCATTCACGCCGTACTTCCTTGGGCTTTGCCACAAAGGTTTTCATGATGGTTCCTTTTATGAAAAATAACGTAAAAAAGCGCCAAGGCGTTATTATTCGCCCGTACGCAAGGCACCAAAGTATACCACGAATAAAAACCAAAACAAAAAAGGGTAGACATATCAATGCCTACCCCATAAATTTTGCCCGTAAACGCGGCAAAATTGCGACACCAAGTGCTGTTAGGAGCCTGAACGTTGACGCTGCTGGGCCAAAGCAATGCCCAAGAAGTTGTCATAAGAACCCTCGGCCACACGGAACCAGGGTACAGACTCGTCACGGAACGCCATATAGCTGTCGTAAATCTTTTTGAAACCCTCGTCAGCCTCGCAAAACTCTTCGTAGACCTCGTTAGAGACTTCAAAAGCTGCATCCATCACATCGCGAGGGAATGGCTTGAGCACCGCACCGCTAGCAATAAGACGACGCAATGCGGCTGGATTCTCGGCATCGTAAGTCGAAAGCATGTTTTGACCTGCGGCGCGAGAAGCGGTAGCTACCAATGATTTGTACTGTTTGGGTAATTGCTCGTAAGCATCCTGGTTAACATAGAGCGATACCTGCCCTGCGCCCTCCCACCAGCCAGGGTAGTAATAATACTTGGCAACCTTTTGGAAGCCCAGACGCTCATCATCCATGGGCCCAACAAACTCAACCGCGTCTAAAGTACCCTTTTCTAATGATGGATAGATATCACCTGGTGGAACCTGCTGCGGGACCACGCCCATGCGCGCCAAAACCTCGCCAGCAAAACCGGCAGTACGCATTTTAAGCCCCTTGAGATCCTCTACAGAATTGATCTCTTTGCGGTACCACCCCCCCATCTGGGTGCCAGTGTCGCCCATGGGGAAATTAACAATATTGCGCGTGGCGAAGAGCTCGCGCATCAACTCGAGACCGCCCCCCTTAAACAGCCAAGACTGCATCTGACGGGCATTTAGGCCAAAAGGAACAGCGGTGTCAAAGCAGAAGGAGGGGTCTTTGCCATAATAATAATACGAGGCAGTTTGGCCCATCTCGACTGTGCCGTCTGACACGGCATCCATAACCTCAAAACCAGGAACAATCTCGCCGGCGGGATAAAGACGAATAGAAAAGTTGCCATCTGTGGCTTCTTCGATCATCTGGGTGAACATCTCGGCGGTGCTAAAAAGCGCTGGCAAAGACGGTCCATAGGTGGAAGTCATCTTCCAGCTGATTTTGGGCAAGCTCTCGGCAACTGCTGGCGCGGCAACCGCGGCCGTACCAGCAACAGCACCTAAACCTGCCTTTTTTAAAAATGAACGACGCTGCATGGTGCAGACCCTCCTTCGCGTTCTTCGGTGATTGATAAAAACAAGCACATAATACGGTGTGTTACAACAAGTCAATATCCATTATTATGCACTACCTGTCAAACTAAATGGACATCTCACCCATCGTTCTGATTATCTAGCGCCCCGCAATAGCCATTTGCTCGATCAATAATGACCCCGTCTTGCGGCCACCGCGCACCACGATGTCATTGCCGACCAAAGCAATTTGGCGGAACATATCGCGCAAGTTACCAGCAATGGTGATCTCTTGGACGGGATATTGGATTTCGCCATTTTCTACCCAATAGCCAAAAGCACCACGTGAATAATCGCCAGTCACCATGTTGATCCCCTGCCCTATCAATTCGGTCACTAGTAATCCTGTACCCATTTCACGCAGCAAAGCCGACAAGCCTAAATCAGGGGTGGTTTTTTCAGAGCGCAGAACCAGATTGTGTGCTCCGGCTGCATTACCAGTGGTTTTCATGCCTAATTTGCGCGCTGTGTAACTGGATAAAAAATGCCCATTTAATTGGCCAGAAGCTACAATATCACGTGTTTGAGTACGCACCCCTTCGCCATCAAATGGGGCGCTGCCCAACCCACCCTGCAAGTGCGGTTGCTCTGAAATACTGATATGTGGCGCAAAGATGTCTTGACCTAACTGGTCAACCAAAAAACTGGCCTGTCGATACAAGGCACCCCCACTGTTGGCACGCACAAAGGAACCTAACAAACCTGCCGCCAACGGAGCCTCAAAAATCACCGGATAACGGCCTGTCGAGGCCACCTGCGCATCGAGTCTGGAAACCGTACGTTCAGCGGCACGAATGCCGACCAATTCAGGGCTATCTAACTTATGTGCTGCACGCGCTACGCTGTACCAAAAATCACGCTGCATTTTTGCCCCATGCCCCGCGATAGGCGATACACTGATACTGTGACGGCTATATGGATAACCGCCTAAAAAACCACGGCTATTACCAAGCACAAAATGCCCTTCATAGCTATCAATGCTAGCGCCCTCGCTATTACTGATCTGCGGATGGTAAGATAGAGCAGCACGCTCGGCACGAAGTGCCCACTGAGTGGCTTGCTCGGGACTCAAAGGCCAGGGTCTGTACAGGGCCAAATCAGGATATTGATAGGCTAAATCCTCATCGTCGGGTAATCCGGCGGCTGGATCCTCAGCGGTAAAACGCGCAATATGCCAGGCTGCAGCAACAGTCTCGCGAATAGCTTGAGGTGCAAAGTCAGCTGTCGATGCAGCCCCGCGCTTTTGCCCATCAAAAACTGTAATACTGAGTGAACGCTCGCGCGCTTGCTCAACGTTTTCTGTTTTTTGTTTACGCACAGAAACAGACAACCCCCGATTCTCGGAAACTTGCGCTACCGCATCGGTCGCACCGAGCTTTTTGGCCTCAGCCAGCGCATCATCTACTAATTGACAAAAAAAGTGCTGATTTGCAGAAATAGGCAAATTAGAAATCATTACTTCACTCATGAAAACTCTATGTATGAGACCCGAATCAGCCCGCAACCGCCAAAATGGCCCGTTGACCAAGCAAATATGATAAAACGCAATTGTGCGCTAACACACAGTCTAACCTTAAACACAGCAACGAGGGGAAATCAACAATGAGCGAACTTTTGGAATGCATCGAAATCAATCCACAAAAAGAAGCCCATTACGCCATCATCTGGTTACATGGACTCGGCGCAGACGGTAATGACTTTGTGCCCATCGTGCCCGAACTGGGGCTAGATGATCTGAACATTCGTTTTGTATTCCCTCATGCACCCGTGCAGCCCGTCACTGTCAATGCCGGCATGCCCATGCGCTCTTGGTATGACATTTATGTTGCCGATCTGGTCCGCCGCGAGGACACCAAAGGACTACGTGAATCCCAAGCCCAAGTCGAAGCCCTTATTCGCCGCGAAATCGACCAAGGAATTCCCAGTGAACGCATTGTATTGGCCGGCTTTTCCCAAGGCTGTGCCATGACACTACAAACGGGATTGCGCTGGCCTGAGCGCTTGGCCGGTTTAGTGTGCTTGTCTGGGTACCTCCCTTTGGCCAATGTGGTCGATAAAGAGCGTAACCCCGCCAATCAAGATACCCCCATTTTTATGGCCCATGGC
The DNA here is from genome assembly GCA_035301625.1 of Paenalcaligenes sp. GTDB lineage: Bacteria > Pseudomonadota > Gammaproteobacteria > Burkholderiales > Burkholderiaceae_B > Paenalcaligenes. Next base: position 2,671 of record DATGTW010000155.1, on the reverse strand, counting down.
ACCCAAGACCCCGTTGTCCCTCTGCAACGTGGTGAAAACAGTCGCAAACAACTTGAAAAAATGGGCTATGACGTTGAATGGCACACCTACCCTATGCCGCATTCTGTCCACCCCCACGAAATCCGGGATATTGCCGCGTTTTTACGTAATACTCTGACCGCGCAGTAATAGCCGTAAACCTGCTGTGCCGTTTTTCCATTAAATAATCATTCTGTTAGTTTATGAGTTCTAAAACCATAGTTCGCACTCGCTTTGCCCCATCACCCACAGGGGATTTACACTTGGGTGGTGCCCGTACCGCTTTGTTTTCATGGGCTTTCGCACGTCACCACAAAGGCAAATTTGTCCTACGCATCGAGGACACAGATCGTGAGCGCTCGACCCCCGAAGCTGTTCAAATCATCCTAGACGGTATGCAATGGCTAGGCTTAGAATCTGACGAAGGCCCTTTTTATCAAAGCAAACGCATCGAGCGTCACCAAGAAGTGATCGAGAAAATGCTCGCTGAGGGAACCGCGTATTATTGCTATAGCTCGGCCGAAGAGGTCGAGGCCATGCGTGAACGCGCACGTGCGCAGGGGCTAAAACCTCGTTACGATGGAACTTGGCGCCCCGAAGAAGGGAAAACTCTGCCTGATATCCCTGCCGATAGAAAGCCAGTTGTACGTTTTAAAAGCCCGCAAACTGGTGCAACCACCTGGGATGATCTCGTCAAGGGGCCCATTTCGATACCTAACGAAGAGCTCGATGATTTAATTATTGCGCGCTCTGATGGCAGCCCAACCTACAATTTTTGTGTGGTCGTCGATGACTGGGACATGAAAATCACCCATGTTATCCGCGGTGATGATCATGTTAATAACACGGCCCGACAAATCACTCTGCTCGAGGCCCTGGGCGCAGATTTGCCCGCCTATGGACATGTCCCCATGATCTTGGGACCAGACGGTGAAAAACTATCCAAGCGACACGGTGCGGTCAGCATCCTAGAGTACGACCAAGAGGGCTTCTTGCCCGAGGCGATGGTGAATTATCTGGCCCGTTTAGGTTGGAGTCACGGCGATGCCGAACTCTTTAGCCGCGCCGAGTTTATCGAATGGTTTAGCACCCGTAATCTCAGTCGCTCACCCGCCCAGTGGGATCCCAAAAAGCTACGTTGGGTCAATGCACACTACATCAAAGAAAGCAGCAATGAACGGTTGGCTGAGCTTGTTGCACCCCGCATCAAAGCCCGCGGAGGCAATCCCACCTTGGTCGAGCTACCTGCCGTCATGGAGTTACTCAAAAGCCGTGCGGAAACCCTCAATGAGCTGGCCGATGGAGCGATGCTCTTTTGCCACCAAAACATGCCCACTATCGATGCAGCCCTCAAGGAACAGGTATTGACTGCCGAGGCACGGACACTGCTGCGCGACTTTGAAGCACGGGCCAAAGACCTGGATGAGTGGAGTATCGAGGCACTAAGCGCGACCATCAAAGAAGTGCTCAAAGCCCAAGGGGCACGGATGCCGCAGCTAGGTATCCCAATGCGCGTAGCTGTGACCGGTCAACGCCAAACACCTGCAATTGATGCAGTGCTACATTTGTTAGGGCGCACCCGTGTGCTGGCTCGGTTGGAGCAAAGTCTAGCTGACTAAAAGGGCAGGCGATAACCCGGTGAAGTCCGCTGGGTGGCAATTTGCTGCCCAGTCTCGGACTGCAATACCAATGCATCGGCATCAACAGAAATGATCTGATAGCGATTGGTATAGATAGGATCGTCTATATCCACCGCTGCACCATTGGATTTATAGGTCTGTAAAACGATGTGTTCTCCATCGCGACTCCAACACCCACTTTCATTGAGGCCCTGCGATGGCTGTTTGGGACGTTTAAGTTGCTCAGTAAATAGCATGCTGCCGTCAGCTTTAAGAGTAAATAAAGTGCGTAGCTCGCCCGTGACTCCTTTTTCCTGCCGTTTGTTAATCCAATTGCCCACTACCGGCTCATCACCCGCTGGCGCTGTGCATTCTTCGGGAATGGCGGTTTGAGGAGTGGACTCTTTTTCCTGTAATGGCATCGTGCAGGCAGCCATCAATAGCCCCATGCCAAGGGTAGCCCCCAAGGTCATGAAACGTTTGCAGGACAGAAGTGTAGACGTACCAGACATAGTGATCCTTGCACATTGATGATTGTATGAGCAGTTTTTAGAGTTCAATGACTCAGCATTTATTCCATATATTAGCCTGTTCAGCATACAAGAGACATCAAAAGATAAACAGAACCAAGAAAAATATTTTCTTTTGAAGGCGCTACTGCCAAAAAAACCATACCACAATTTGGTAAACTACTACGTGTGCTCGTTGAGGGCAGCTATGCGCTCAGCCTACACGAGCTTTATTTGTTGTCCATCTTTTTATAAAAAGGAATCCACACCATGGCATCTGCCAATAACCCACACCCTGATTCTACGGTACAGCCACAAGACAACGATACTGATCAGGCCTCATATGTAAAAACCACCCCTAATCCAGAGGGCTCTTGGCCTTACCCCACTCACCCCACCGAGGAAACCGACTAGGCATCACTAGGCTATAGACTATGGGCATTACCGTGACGATTTTGAGTTTGATCATTCGACTGATCGGGTTTGTTTTTATACTGCGCGCCTGGTTTTACGCCTCACGCATCC
>DATGTW010000154.1:0-34448 GCA_035301625.1 Paenalcaligenes sp. | reverse complement strand
TCAAGGGGTGATCGATGTGCTCGAGTTAAAAGATAATCTAACAGCTAGTTGGAACATACAAATAACGGGCACTGACGCTAACGCTGACAATGAAACTGTGTATCAAGGTGCTGTACAAGGAATTCCGCTAAGCACTCAAATAGAGTTTGTTTCGGATTATGTGTTGGATGGCCAAAAGGAAAAACTCAACAGCAAGGCCAGCTATAAGAACGAAACGGGATTCCAATACTACCAGCTGCTATCTGCCAATCGTGAGCACACATTGCGTTTTCCTTATAGTTTTGTACTTGAACCCGCAACGCATCAGCTTGGGGATTACGACGAAGGGTATATTTCTTTGTCAGTAAATATGCTGGGTACCGGTGATGAACTAACAGGCGAGTTAGAAGTCGTGGATGTGGGTGATTATTATGAAATGCGATACGACTTTGAGTCACCCGATCAAGATACCCAAGGTAGCGGGGTGATCACCCATATCCCCAAGGACTTATTCGAACACGAATATTACTAGGCAGTTATTAATCAATCGGTAATCCAGTAGTGAGTATCAAGTATTGGGAGTTAGGTGTCCGTAGCCAAAGAAATGTTCAGACAAGGCTTGGTGACACCTATTTTTATGATAACACTGTACTTTACATAATATATATTATGCGCTTTAGGGTTGTTGATTCTTTGCTGTTGCGCGCTTCTTTTGGAATAGATGCTATTCCTTTTATGTCTGTACTTTTAGATATAGTTTATGTTTAATTGTATGTAATGAACTTTCCCCTTTGGGCACAGTCTATTAATAGCGCCTGTTAGCGCAAGTAGTTAAAGGTTTTTTGATGGATCTTAGATACTCACGATTGGCAGTGACCTTTCACTGGGTCATTGCCTTGGCAATCTTTGTGATGTTCCCGCTGGGTTTTTATATGGCCGGATTGCCATTGAGCCCACGCAAATTACAACTTTATTCCTACCACAAATGGATTGGCGTGAGCATCTTTGCCTTGGTTTGGCTACGCTTGCTGTGGCGTTTAATGAATCAACCGCCATCACTACCCAAGCATTATCCTCCTCACATTGTTTGGCTGTCAAAGTTAGGGCACGCAGGATTATATTTTTTTATGATCGTAGTACCTATCTCTGGCTGGTTGATGAGTTCCGCGATGGGTTTCCAGACGGTTTGGTTTGGTGTGGTTCCTTTGCCTGATTTAATCGATCGCGACAAAGAATTGGCTGATACGTTGCTCAATGTGCATCTATATCTGAATATTGCTTTTTTGGTATTAATTATTGGCCATATCTTGGCCGCTTTAAAGCATCACTTCATCGATAAAGATCCATTCTTAAATCGTATGTCTTAAAGTTTTAATTGTTTATTCAAGGTGCAAAATGAAAAAAACAGCAGTTGCTGCACTGTTTGGTGTTGCATTTGGTTTGGGTGCCGCTGCCCATGCTGATACATATGAAGTAGATAGCGAAAATAGCGTTATTGAATTTCAGTACAAGCAAATGGGTGTCAACATGAAAGGCAGTTTTGCCAACTTACAAGGCAGCATTGTCTTTGACGAGGCTGAGCCTGATAAGATGGCGGCTCAGATTGAGCTGCCTTTGGATACTGTTGATACAGGTACTGAGGAAGCCGATGATGAGCTCATCAAGCCTGAATGGTTTGATATGGCTAACCACCCTGCGGCTTCTTTTGAGTCCACCCAGGTTACTCCAGCCGATACTGGTGAATACACTGTTGATGGTGTCCTGCAAATCAAAGGTGAAACCCAAGAACTCGCCTTTCCCGTAACTGTGAGTCACGATGATGCAGGCAATCTCATTTTCGAAACCGAATTTGAAATTGATCGGGGTGATTTCGATGTAGGCTCTGGTAGCTGGTCTGACCCCTCCATAGTTTCTAATGAGGTCAAAGTTAAAGCGCGTGTAGTGAGCAAATAAGGCACTAACCCCTTAGCTGCTAAACCTTTAATATTGTCGGCTTGAACATTTATTCGTTTGTTTTTATATTTTAGCAATCCACTGAGCGCCCTGCTCTTTGTCTCTGCTAACAGTTTTTTATTTGTTTTCACTTGCATTAGGATTACATATGTTGAATCACAAAAAGATCATTTCTGCTGCATGTGCAGCTATTTTCGCTAGCACAGCAGGTGTGGCCGTGGCTGAGCCTGTGACTTACCAGGCTGATCCAACCCATACCTTTGCCCATTTTATCTATGACCACATGGGTTTAAGTCGTCAAAACAATTCATTTGAGAATACCAATGGCGTGCTAACCTTGGATTTAGAGGAAAAAACTGGGGACTTACAGATTGAAATTGATCTGCTTTCTGTGAATACTGGCGCTAAAATCTTTAATGAGCACTTACAAGGCGAGGATTTTTTTGACACGGAAAATCATCCTACAGCGACCTTTGAGTCTACTAAAGTGATTTTCGACGGCGACGAGCCGGTTGAAGTTGAGGGTGAGCTGACCATCAAAGGAATCACGAAAGATGTGACTCTAGAGATAGAACATTATCAATATCTAGAAGAGCATCCCATGCTGAAGCGCCCCGCTATCGGCGCTAACGCAAAGACCACGGTCAAGCGTTCTGACTTTGATATGGATAAATTTGCTCCTGCAGTGTCCGATGAAGTCACCATCGAGGTTTCCTTTGAGGGTATTGCTCAGGATGACGAAGAATAAATCTGACGTGTCCTTTTTGGTATTAGATACCAAAAACTAGACTCATACTCAGAAAAGCTCCTGTTATTCAGGAGCTTTTTTATTGCTTGAATGGGCCCTTTATACAAGGCCGTATTTCTAAAGAATTTCTAGTACCAAATCGGTCGGTCTACACAATCGTGCTCCCTTTTTTGTGACCACAAAAGGACGATTCATCAAGCGGGGATGCTGTGCAACCACTGCGAGCAACTCATCATCACTGAGTGATTCGTCTTCTAGGGAAAGCTCTTTATACTCTTTTTCTTTGGTGCGTATCGCCTCACGCACATCGAGGTTTGCTGCTAAGAAAAGCTCTTGCAACTCTTGAGCATTTAACGGTGTTTTCAGATATTCGATCACGGTTGGCTCAATACCCCGCTCACGTAGTATTGACAACACTTCGCGTGATTTGCTGCAGCGTGGATTGTGATAGATTTTAACCATAAGAACTCACTTTTTATGTTAGTCTGATATTTACTATTGTATTGAATATACAAAAAAAATTAATGCATTCAGGAGCAAACATGATCGATTTATACTACTGGACTACGCCCAACGGCCATAAAATCACCATGTTTTTGGAAGAGGTTGGGCTGAACTACAAAATTATCCCCATTAACATTGGTACCGGTGATCAATTTAAGCCCGAGTTTCTAGAGATTGCCCCTAATAATCGTATTCCTGCCATAGTCGATCACGCCCCTGCTGATGGCGGTTCCTCAATATCGGTTTTTGAGTCCGGTGCAATTTTGCAGTACTTGGCTGAAAAAACGGGTAAATTTTTACCCGTAGATACACGAAAACGAGTCCAAATAATGGAATGGGTGTTTTGGCAAATGGCTGGGTTAGGGCCAATGGCAGGTCAAAACCATCATTTTAATGTCTATGCACCCGAACCTATCCCCTACGCTATTGACCGCTACACGCGTGAAACCAGTCGTTTATACGGCGTACTCAATAAGCGTTTAGAGGGACGGGATTTTATTGTTGATGATTATTCTATCGCTGACATGGCCTGCTACCCTTGGATTGTCTCTCATGAAAGACAAAAACAAGACCTTGATGACTTTCCACAACTCAAAGCATGGTTTGAACGTATTCAAGCGCGTCCAGCCACACAACGCGCCTATGAGATAGCTGAAAAAATGGATACGGGTCCTAGCGTGAGTGATGAACGTTCCAGGCAAATCCTTTTCGGTCAAGACGCCAGTTCAGTCAAGTAAATAGTGTTAAAAGGATGGCCAATGCATAAAAGCATAAAAATTTGGTTTACAGCGGGTGCTCTAAGCTTATTATCGGCGTGTGCCAGTACAGGCAGTCAGGACATTTCACTCATACCTACACAAACCGATGCGATCACTCAAAAAAAAGGGGCCTTTACGCAACCGGCCCAGTGGGCACGCCATCAACCGGGTTGCGAGGGCACCTGCCCTTATATAGAGGTTGATTCCTTGGTGTTTCCTGGTCAAAGAGATTTGACTGATTTGGTAGATGAATCCTTGGCTGCCATGATTAGTGCGCTGGATGGCGATCGATTGCAGCCAAATATCAGTGCTTTCGAAGAGTATTTTTGGAAAACAGCTGATCACTCTGACGAAGCCCATCTAGCAGCCAAAACTATTTATAGAAATAAAGCACTCACAGTTCTGGATTTAGGTGCTTGGCTGTATCACACAGGAGCTGCACACGGTATGGCAGCCACACAATTTGTTAATTGGAGTAATACAGACAAGAAAATCCTGACCATCGATGATATTGTGCGCGCCAGAAAAAAGGATCAATTTTACGAGCTGCAAAAGAAAGCGCACCAAAAGTGGGTAAGTAAATCCGATTTCGCAAAAGATGATCCGGAACAATTTGCACGTTTATGGCCGTTTCAGCGCACCGATAACATTGCCTTAACCGATTCCGGCGTATTGGTAAAATATGACCCATATGCAATTGCTCCGTATGCCGCTGGGATGCCGCAATTTTTGATCCCTTATTCAGAGCTCAAAGATGTGTTGCGTAGTGATTACTTGCCACATCGCTCGGATTAGATCTATCTGTAGTTGAAACTAAAAATAGTGTTTATCCAAATATAAAAAAGCAGTGGAGCTAATACCCCACTGCTTTTTTTGATGCTGTATATATAAGAGTTTAAAGAAGCTTAGTCTGCTTCAAAAAGACTCTTGCTGCCATCAGTATGCCATTCAAACACGTCAAATTGGAACTCATTAAGGTCGCCCTGTTCGTTCCATGACAACGCACCAATAGGCGTGTCTACCTCGTTCTCGTGGAGCCATTCAGAAACCAGGATGGGATCGTCCTCGCCCACTGCCTCTAGAGCTGTGGCCAGGGCTTTGGCTGCAGAAAAAGCCGTTAACTGGAAAGCCCCACCAGGATCACGACCTTTTTCAAGAAATGCATCAACTATTGCCTTGTTATCTGGCTCTTGGGTAAAGTCTGAAGGCAGCGTGACGAGCATTCCTTCGACTGCATCACCGGCAATGGCATTAATATCAGGATTACCTGCCCCCTCGGGGCCCATAAAAGTGATATTTAAATCCTGTTCGGCACCTTGGCGCAGTAGTAATCCCATTTCGGGGTGGTAGCCACCGTAATACACGAACTCAGCACCAGAGCCCTTGAGTTTTGTGATCACAGCAGAATAGTCGGTGTCACCAGCATTAATCCCTTCGAACATGACGACATCAACATCAGCCTCATTTAAGCGATCACGCACCGCTTGTGCAATACCCTGCCCGTACGATTGTTTATCATGAATGACAGCAACTTTGCTGGGTTTAATTTCATTGATAATTACCTCGGCAGCGGCGGGACCTTGTTGGTCATCGCGGCCGATGGTACGGAAAATAGTGTCATAGCCTTTACCCTCGGTCACAGCTGGTGCTGTAGCAGAGGGTGAGATCATGACAATGCCCTCATCATTATAAATGTCTGTCGCAGCAATGGTTGCACCAGAACAAACATGGCCAATCACATAGTTAATGCCATCATTGACAATGCGGTTAGCAACAACAGGACCTTGTTTGGGCTCGCAAGCATCGTCAACAACAACAACTTCAATTTGTTTACCCAGAACTCCTCCCTGCTCGTTTGTCAGCTCAACAAAGGTATTGACCCCTTGTTGTACCATTTCACCGTATTGTGTAAGTGGACCTGTATAAGGGCCAGCAATCGCAAAGGTAATGGTATCTGCCTGGGCTGCTGTCATGCTCATGCTAAAGCTTAGACCCAAGGCGGCTGCAACGGGCGTGAGTATTTTTTTCATTTTATCCTCCTCAAGTGATGAAGCTGTGCCTTCATCTTAGGTTTTGTTACATAAAGGTTTTAAATAATTAATGATTGAATACTGTAATTGATGTTGATGGGATAATTGAATCGATAATTAGTGTTCTTTTTATATACACAAAACCCCCATCACAGCAATTAACCATGATGGGGGTAAGAATATTAAGCGAGCATGCTACGTAGCATCCAAGCAGTTTTTTCGTGCACCTCTAGGCGTGCGGTCAGTAAATCTGCCGTAGGCTGATCATCGGCGGCATCGGCACAATCAAAAGCATGACGCGCTGTGCGTGCAACAGCCTCATTGGCATCCAGTAATGCGCGGATCATCTCTTCGGCGCTAAGGATACTTTGCGGCTCTTTGATTGAGGTTAACTTGCTAAATTCCGCATAGGTACCAGGGGCGAAATGACCTAATGCACGTATACGTTCAGCGATCTCGTCCAGTGCCTGCCAGGCCTCGGTGTACTGATCCATGAACATATTGTGCAGGGTATTAAACATCGGCCCAGTCACGTTCCAGTGGAAATTGTGCGTCATTAGATAAAGGGTATAGGTATCGGCTAGAACTTTTGACAGTTCTACTGAGATTTTGGCACGATTGTCTTCGTCTATACCAATATCTACAGGAATTGCATCGGTGTGATGAACGTTGCTTTTAACTGATTTAGCCATCTTTACTCCTTAGTTGGAACAGTACTCTTGTAAGCTTATCACGGCTGATACTAAAAGGTGTAGTTTTTGTCGCAGCCTTTAATTTAATCAATCGTTAATTTTGTGGTCAGTATCAGGGACATAATCTACGCAAGGCAAACCACAGCTGCGGATAGCTTGAGCTAAGGCTTCAATAGCTGAAATTCGTGGAAAACTACGGCGCCAGACCAGGGCAATCGTACGCCTTGGTATGGGCTCTTTAAAAGGCACATAATGCAGTAATGGTTTTTGATCGCGTTCGGGCTTGGCACTGGCTGGTAATACAGTAATTCCAATGCCCGTAGCCACCATGTGACGAATAGTCTCTAAAGAAGAGCCTTCAAATGTTTTTTGAATTCCTTCGCTGCTAGGTGAAAAATGAGATAATTCGGGGCAAACGTCCAGGACCTGATCACGAAAGCAATGCCCGGCGCCGAGCAGTAGCATTGTTTCTGTTTTCAGCTCTTCGGGGTCTATTAGTTCTTTATCGGTCCAAGGGTGGTTATGAGGGATGGCAACTATGAAAGGCTCATGATATATCTCTTTCGTCATGAAGCCACTTTCGGGCAATGGTAATGCCACAATGGCGCAATCAATTTCGCCCTGCCTTAATAGCTCGAGCAGTTTGACTGTATAGTTCTCTTGGAGCACCAGTGGCATCTGAGGACTAAGTTCTATCTGAGCGGGTACCAGCAACGGCAATAAATAAGGGGCCACCGTATAAATCACACCCACCTTGAGGGGACCGGTGAGGGGGTCTTGGCCTTGCAAAGCGATTTCTCTGAGTCTGTCCCCCTCTTCGAGGATGCGCTGCGCTTGTTCTATGATGCGTAAACCAATTGGCGTCACGCCTATTTCAGTGCCACCACGTTCAAAAAGCACCACCCCCAGCTCTTCTTCAAGCTTTTTAACCGCTACGGATAAGGTGGGCTGACTGACAAAGCAGGCCTCGGCAGCGCGTCCAAAGTGACGCTCTCGGGCTACTGCGACGATATATCTAAGCTCGGTAAATGTCATAAATAAGCCTGCATTTGTAATAGATTTGCCTATTGGTTTTTTAGGGTGTTACTAATTTACCAAATTTTGTGTAGGACTTAACTTTGCATCAGCTCTTCGCGCCCACCCAACCAGCGATTTAGATGCTTTTCTGCAATATCGGGAGCATTTCCTAATAACCATTGAGCAGTATCTTTGGCAGCATTCAACAAAGTCTGATCATTTAGCTGTGCAAATCTTAACAGCATTTGCCCCGATTGCCTCATTCCCAGAAATTCTCCAGGACCACGAATATCTAAATCTCGTCGTGCTATTTCAAAACCGTCAGTCGTTTCGTACATCGCCCGTAAACGCTCGCGAGCAGTCTCCGAAAGAGGTCCTTGATAAAGCAAAATACAGTAGGACTGTGTGCTGCCCCGCCCGACCCGACCGCGTAACTGGTGTAATTGTGCTAATCCAAAGCGCTCAGCATGCTCAATCACCATCAGACAAGCATTAGGTACATCTACCCCCACCTCAATGACTGTGGTTGCAACTAGGATGTCAACCTCACCCACCCTAAATGCATCCATAAGTGCCTGTTTTGCTGCACGGTCCACGCGACCATGCAGTAAGCCAATTTTGCAGTCTGGTAGCTGCTCTTGTAGACGTTCATAGGTTTCTTCGGCTGTTTTGAGTTGCAAGGCTTCACTTTCCTCTATGAGTGGACAAACCCAATATACCTGACGACCTGCAGCAACCTCTTGACCAATGCCTGCAACCACCTGCTCTCTGCGCTGCTCGGCGACGAGTTTGGTTTGGATTGGTTTGCGACCTGGCGGGAGCTCATCGATCACCGATAAATCTAAATCAGCATAATAAGTCATGGCCAGGCTGCGTGGGATTGGGGTTGCACTTAACGTGAGTTGATGAGGCCAAAGGGATTGCCCAGATGAATCAGTCTGTAGCCCTTTTTTGCTTAACGCCAGTCTTTGCTCGACCCCAAAACGATGCTGCTCATCAAGCAACACTAAGGCTAAATTATGAAATTGCACTTGCTCTTGTATGAGTGCCTGAGTCCCTATGACAAAATGCGTGCTCCCATCAGCAATTTTGGGCATAATTTCGCGTCGTCGAGAGGCTTTTTGACTGCCCACTATAAACTCAACACTGACACCCAGGGGCGCAAGCCAGTGATGGATTTTTTCATAATGCTGCTCGGCCAGTATTTCTGTAGGTGCCATCAGTGCGACCTGGTAACCATTGTCAATGACATGTGCTGCGACTAATGCTGCTACGATAGTTTTGCCACTGCCGACATCCCCTTGAACCAACCGGTGCATTGGATGTGCTTGATGCATGTCTTGGATGATTTCTTTCACTACCCGTTCTTGGGCACCGGTGAGCTCAAATGGAAGTTGAGCAATGAGCTCTTTTTGCAGCCTCCCTATTTTTAGAGGCATAACAACACCGCCTAACGCCAAGCGCCGTGCTCGGGCCTGTGCCAAAGCCAATTGCTGCGCCAGCAGCTCATCAAATTGGACGCGATACCAAGCCGGGTGTTCTTTGTCCAATAATGCCTCGGTGGGTGCATCCTTGCTAGGATAATGCAAAAAGCGAATAGCCTGTTCAAATGGCCATAGTGAGTATTTTTGCTGAATTGAGGCGGGTAATGTATCACTAAGATCCGCCCTTTTTAGTGCATCAAGGATAACTGAGTTAAGTTGCGCCTGGCTCAGTCCAGCAGTTGTCGGATAGACGGGGGTTAAAGTATCAGCCAAGGGGCGATTTGCCGAGCGGATATTCGGGTGCACCATTTCGAGGCCATGAAACCCCTGCCTGACCTCGCCCTTAAGACGCAAAACAGCACCTTTTTTTAGGGCATTTATTTGGCTTGGGTAAAAGTGCAGCCACCGTAAAGTAATAAGGCCACTGTCATCTTGCAATCTGGCCAGTAGCTGACGACGAGGTCGGTACTGCACACTGTGCCCCAACACTGTGCCCTGTATTAGAACACTGCGACCAGGCTGTAATTCACGGATAGGTGTAATGCGGGTTTCGTCCTCGTAGCGCAAAGGCAGATGGACAACAAAGTCCATGTCCTGGTGTAGGCCTAACTTTGCTAACCGTTCCTCTAAAGAGATAGTAGAAGAACGGGATTTAGCCGCCTTTTTTACCGCAGCAGTTGTTTTACGCGTTGATTTACGAGGACTTTTATTTGACATCAGGAATATTCAAGAACACATCAAGCGCCAAAACAAATGCTTGGCGCTTTACGCAATCTGCAGTTATTAAGGGATCACTGCGATTGCTTCAACCTCAAACTGAGCACCTTTGGGCAAACTAGCAACACCAATGGTAGAACGGGCCGGGAATGGCTCGGGCACTAATTCAGCCATAATGGCATTGACACTCGCAAACATGCTCAGATCAGTTAAAAACAGACTGAACTTGACTACATGCTCAAAGGTAGCGCCTTCGGCAGCAAGGACTGCCTGCAGATTTTCAAAAGCTTGACGAGCTTGGGCTTCAAAATTTTCAGAAATTAGCTCACCTGTAGCTAAATCCAGTGGTAATTGCCCGGAAATATATAAGGTTTTGCCCTGCGGGGCCACAATCGCTTGGGAGTATGGTCCAACCGCTGCGGGTGCTTTGTCTGTAAAAACAACTTTTTTTGTCATAAAGTCACTCCAAATGTACAAAAGAAGGTCGGAATGATTGGGCAATCTCGCCTTGTCATGCTCCGCTAATTCAAGTGTTCTAGTGTAGCTAAAAACAGCTTATGAGTATAACGTCACTTGGGTTTAATCGGTATTACAAGCCAAACCAATTACGTATACTGCCCAGCAAACGTTGTTTTTCCAATGGGCGCGAGGTCGTGTGGATATTATCCTGTAAAGCTTCTAGCTCTTGGGCACGCATACTGAGTAAATCAGCCATGGATTCAGCCAGTTCGGGCCGCTTTTCTATAATGCCAGCAAAACTGTGCTTATCAAGCTCGTAGCAGATTAGATTCTCTTCAGCAATGACCGTTGCTTGCCGAGGCTCGCCCGTCATAAGGCTCATCTCGCCAAAAACTTGCCCACTGCCCAATACTGCTACGCAATGCTGGCTGTCCTGCAGCTGCACGTAAATAGCCGCCCGCCCGCTCACAACTATAAACATGCTTTCGCCTGAAGTGCCCTGCTCTATTAACGTCGCACCACGCACATAGTAAACAGTTTTTAATTGCGTACTCAATTTGTTGAGTTCTTTCTCATTGAGCGGAGCTAATAATTTGACTCGCTGCAAGAAATTGAGTTTTTCATCAGCGGTATGGCTATGGGTGCGTGTTAAAGATTCTTTTTTATGTCGATGTGTGACGATACTTAAATCTTGATTAGGTGCCGATAAGTACCACCCCTTGCGCTGGTACAAAGCGTATAAATGCTGCCACATTATAGAACGTATGGCGCCAATACGGCGAGGATCCCCTATCCAGCAACGCAATGCATAGGTAATTTGACCTTTCTCAAAATCCATCACCTGCACCACCGGTGGACGCGCGGGTAAAGAGCCTTCGATACGGGTTTTGGATAATGCTTGCTGAACAGCTTCAACGACATCAGTTGGCGGTACCGCATAAGTACCATAAAAAAACAGCGTGATATAACGTCCTGGTACAGTATGGCCACCGATAATTTTTACACGGTTTTTCATCAAGTCACTATTGGGTATGAGGATCTTTTCCCCAAATCGAGTCATGATTGCCGTATGGCGCCATTGAACTTGTATGACCTCGCCAAACATGTCTTCGAATTCTAACCAATCACCCAAACAGATGGATTGGTCCAACTGTAACGCCAATCCAGATAAAATATTGCCCAAAGTATCTTGCATGGCAAAAGCCAGTACTGCTGTAACAACCGCCGTGCTGGTAACCAGACTACTGAGTTCTAAGCCGACATCGGATAATAAAAATAAGGTCCATCCAACATAACCCAGTAAAATAATGAGTTCTTCAAGGATGCGTGGGGGATATAGATTAACGCGCGGCAAAAGCAGTCGAAACCAACATAACCCGACTTGTCGAATCAAAACGATGCCTAGTGTAAATAACGCGCTATAATGAAAAATACTGGCAGCCGATTGTGCGTTAATGGTTTTTAGTAAAGCCTCTCCGATTAAAAAGAGCAAGAACAAGAAGAGCATCAATGCTGTAAAGCGTGGCATGCCTCGGCTGCTGCGCCCGAGCACGAGCATCAGAATGCAGGCAAGCCCAATAAATATAAAATAATAGGGATGCCACAGCTGGGTAAACTCAAATAACCATTGCTGTAAAAAAGACATATGAATTATTTATTATCGTGTGTGAAAACGGGATCCCAAGTCTCTGTTTTTGCAGCTTGTATCCGCTGCAAATATAGATCATACAGAGGATCCGCTGGCAAATGTTGTTTGAGTTGATTAAATAGCTCTTGAGCATTTTCTAAAGCACCCTCTTGGTAGGCTCGACACGCCTGCTCATGCAGCATTAATGTTTGTTGCTCAAGAGTGCTTAGTTGCTCATTTTGGCCTAGTGGTTGGCTAATAATCAAAGGGGCTTGACGTCCTTTGACGCGTACCCAATCAATGGTGCGGTAAACAATAGCAGGGGCAGCTGCACGTGTTGTGTTACTGACTAAAATAGGCGCGCCATAATAACTACTTAGTGATTCCAAGCGAGCCGCCAAGTTAACAGCATCACCCAAGACGGTATAAGCCCGTCTATAGGCTGAGCCCATGTCGCCTACATTCATGGTGCCCGTATTTAGTCCAATGCCTACGTGAAATTCAGGTAATCCTTGCTGACGAAACTCTTCGCGTAATTGTTGCGCTCTAATCTGCATTGCGAGCGCAGTCTGGACGGCATGTGGCGCATGCTGAGCATCATCCAAGGGTGCGTTCCAGAAAGCCATTACCAAATCTCCTACATATTTATCAATGGTCCCTTGATGTGCAAATATCACCTCAGTAATAGCAGACAGATAACGATTCAAAACAGATTTTAATTCTGCTGGCGAGAGCCCTTCCGATATGGCGGTGAAATTGCGTATATCTGCAAAAAGCACAGTCATTTCTTTTTGCGTACCTTCTAGATGAACGCTCTTGGGATTGGCAACCATGTGTGCGACGTGGGCAGCGGGGACATATTCGCCAAATAAACTTTGGATCTGCTGTCGTTGTCGCGCAGCTGACCAATAGCCAATAATAAGGTTAAAAGCACCAATACTCAGTAAACATAAAACTACCAATGCCAGCGGCAGCGCATAATGCCCTAAAGACCATAGTAATAAATTAAGCAATACAGCCAGGCCAACACTACCAGCCGTTCCCAGCAGCATCTGCCACAGACTACGTCCGGGTAACCATAAAGCTAATAGGAGCCCAAAAAACAATATCTGTGCGATGACCGCGCCCTCGCCCCAATCAGGTTGATAATAAAAAGGGTTTTGTTTGCTGTCTTGTTCTGAGCTGTTTTGCTGCCAATAAGCATTAAGAATAGTATCCACCGCGTTAGCGTGGACCTCGACTCCAGGAAAGCTAGTTTGCAACGGCGTTGTACGTAAATCCGCCAAACCCAAGGCCGAAGTACCGATCAGCACTATGGCACCCTTTAAGCCCTCGAGCGATTGCTCGTCAGCATCTCCGTGCAGGATCCTGGTAGCAGAAATGGTCGGAAAAGAACCCGCACGCCCACGATAAGGGACTAGCATTTGCCCTTGGGGATCGACAGGGATTCGTAATGACTTACCCAGTTGGATGCCTGTGAGCACTTCGCCATGAGGAGATGACTCGGTTTGCAGACGCACCCAAGGTGCATTCAAAGCCAAGCGCGCTAATTCAAGGCTTAGCCCATTAAATACCCCCTCATCATGGCGCATGACCAAAGGTAAACGACGAACAATACCGTCCCCGTCAGGGACAGTCACCACAAATCCGTTAGGTGGAAATGCTTGGTTAAACACCTCGCGATTGGCAGTATAATTTTCCATTTGAATGAGGCCAGTGGGCCCCTCGTTAGCAGCCATTAAAATAGGCGCTGGGGGCAGCAACCCTGCGTTGAATCCATCATTATGGAAAAAAAAGCCCAAAACAGTATCACCACCCAATTGATCTGCCAGCACTGTATCCCCATCCAGAACTGGTACCAAAGCATCTAATTGGGCCTGCAACTGAGCACTATCAACCACTGCGTCGTTAGATGAATCTACTGAAATTAGAGCTGAATCCCGCAACTGCTGTAATACTGCTTCAGCGGCGTTATGCCCCGCTTCGGAGAACACCATATCAAACCCAATCAACGCAGTATCCTGCTCACGCAAAGCATTAATCAATGCTGCGATTTTACTGCGATCCCATGGCCAACGCCCCTCGCGTAGCTGAGTGAACTCATCAATGTCAATAATCACCACCGGCATAATAGGCGCGCGTACCGGAGGCAATAGCTGAAAACGCAAGTCATACCATAAAGCGTTAACTCGCGATAGCCACCCACTGTGCTGCGGCGCACTGGGCACCCCTACCTGAGTGCCCAATGCCACGCAAATCAGTACTAACCCAACAGCGCGAAACCACCAACGGTGAAACATATAGAATCTGTTTGTTTATTCTATTGGGCACGCAAACAAATCGCCCTCCATAACACACACATCTTCGTTAAAATCATATTCATTAGGATCTCGTAGTTCATATCCTTCTGGTATCCAAGCATAGGGATCCTCTGGCTCAAAAGGATCTTCTGGGCCAAACGGGTCTTCTGGAACCAACGGGTCATCGGGCTCTATCATTGCGGGTTCGGGCAGACTATCTAAGCTAAGTTCGGGAAAGTCTAATAGGTCTTCTGCAGTCAGAGGGTCTGAAAAATGTCGTTCGGCGGGTTCATCTAAAAAGTTATCGGTGATGCTGGCAAAGGTGGGTGGCTCGTCACCCAGGGCGGGTGCTTGGCCTTGTACAACAATGCCGTTGTGACCTTCGGGGATTTCCAGGGTACCGTGGTCATTGGTCAAGACAACCTTGCCCCGGCCCACATGAACGCGCAATGTATTCGGGGGATTGAGAACAGCGACATACTCAGTGCCTCGTATGCCCAAGGTAGCCACGGGGGTTTTCAACTCGTACTGCTCGTGTTTATTACTGCCAATAGTACCGGTCATGGTGCGCAGTCCGCCTTTGAGCAATCCAAAGACCAAAGTACCCTCCTCATCGTCTTCGTAGAAATACTCTTCGACAGTGAAAAGCGTATCGGGCATCAATGAGACCAGTCCACCATCACTAAATCGTAACTGCGCTCGGCCATCATCATGTGTATTTACCCTGTCTGAATTAAAGACCGGATCGGCTTTGGCCAAGTCACGTTGTCCGTGTTGTGTAGATTCGGCAGTCACCTGCCCTTGGACAAATAATGTGGTTGCAGCCTCTTGTGCCCAAGCCAGGGGACTGCTAACTAGCAGCGCCATTGCACTCAAAGCTTGGGCGGATATCAGTTTAAAGTAAGTCATAGCGTAAATTGAGCATAAAGATATGGCGCTTGTATCGACCCAAGGCCAGATTAGAGTGATTGCGATAAAACTGATACTGAGGACGCAAAGTAAGTTTGCGATTAATCGCATAAATAGCGCCTAAATAGGCGTCGTAAAAGGTGTCTTTGCGCCGTTTATTAAAACTGGGATGAGTCTCTTTGAAACGGCGCCTTTCCACAGCCACCCCACCCTCAATTTGAAATCGGGGGGTCAGTAAATACATCCCGCCGATACGTAAGCCGGCCAGGTTATGATTTATATGCGTTGGAGCGCGGCTTTTGCTTTTACGATGGGCCCCCCCATACACAGTGGCATAGGCCAGTGCACGCTCATTGGCAAAACCCTTTAGGACGCTAGCACCGCCTACATATCGATGGGCATTGCGCCGGCTGTTATCTTTGGCATATCGGCTACTGGAATAATTGAGTTTACTGGCTTGGCCAAATACACTGAGCTCGGTCGTTGAATTAACGCTATAGGCATATTGGCCAATAAGAGTGCCCATATTTCTAAAATTTCTATTGCGCAACCGATAGTTTTGCAATTTAATCCGTGTCGAGAACCGGTGGCGATCAACACTACGAACCAAACCGAGGCTGACATCACTAACCAGCGTGTTATAGCGTGAGGTTTTGAAATTGCCCCGAGCAGCGATATTGCCCTGCGCAGTCAAACGCCAATTGTCGCTGATTGGGGTGGAATAACGGATATGATAGCGAGCAGCCATCACCGCACTTTTAGTGCGCTGGTGCTCTTTTGGCAGTAAATAAACTATATCTTCATCGCCCGGCAAGGCAATTTCAGAAAGATCGGCGGCACTATTGATGTTGCTGTCATAACCAATGCCAACCTGTATGTATGATGACAGGCGTGCGACCTCGCTTTTGGCCTCGCTTTGACTCAGTAAATCCAGATAATGAGCAATTGATTTTTGTATTTCCTCTGACTGTTGTTCTTTTTGAAGGCGTTGTAGTTCGGTCTTGGCGCTTTGTCTTTCGCCAAGCATAATATAAGCATGGGCTAAGCCTAGTCGACAGTGCTCATCAGCTGGGTGTACCGCCAAACAGCGCTCAAAAGCCATAAGTGCAATAGTGGGCTCATCGTGGTGCAAGGCCGCCTTGCCGAGTTTTAGATCATAGGCAGGCGTACCGGCCTGTATCCCCTCTTGGGTCAGTAATGCATTTAAATCTGGTGTGGTTTGAGCCATTGTCAAACCAACAGGCGCTATAGCCAACAATGTCGCCAAGGGCAGTCGACGCCACTGTGGCGCCAACCTTTTCTTTTTTGTTCGCATGGGTGTTGTTCCATTTACAAGTGCTGGTTAAAGCTTGATACACCAGTTACATATCAGCAGCACATTTTTTGTTATGTTAGATGGTAACAAAATTGTAGAGTACTTAACACATCATGAACATTAAGTTAAACCCTATTATGTCTACAAATAAAAACACTCAAACTGCCTCAACCAGCACGAGAATACTCCAAATTTCTGACTTTCATTTATTTTCTGAATCGGATAAAGAGTTATTAGGGGTCAATACTTATGATGCCTTGAAGAATGTAGTGAAATATATCGAGGCCCATGAGGACACTTTTGATCTTATCTTGGCCAGCGGAGACGTCTCCCAAGACGGCAGCGTACAGAGTTATGAACATGCGCAGCAGTTATTAGCACCGCTAAAGAGTTCAGTCGTATATCTCCC
This sequence comes from Paenalcaligenes sp., assembly GCA_035301625.1. Classification (GTDB taxonomy): domain Bacteria; phylum Pseudomonadota; class Gammaproteobacteria; order Burkholderiales; family Burkholderiaceae_B; genus Paenalcaligenes. The sequence continues at coordinate 17,547 of DATGTW010000154.1, read as the reverse complement.
CGGTAACCACGACCATTTACCAGCAATGCAGCAGGTCTTATCGGCGCAGATGGATCCCATCTACAGCGTAGGTGGTTGGCTAGTAATTAGTTTGGATACGCATGTTGCCGGGACTAATGAGGGCTACCTCGAGGATTCACAGCTACAACTTTTAGAAAAAGCAGCTGCGAGCAATCAGAATATTTTAGTGGTCATGCATCATAATCCAGTACCTATGGGCAGTGCTTGGCTAGATCCCATGATGATTGCTAATGCAACGCAATTATTGTCTATTTGTGAACACCACTCTTGTATTCGTGGATTGGTATGGGGCCATGTTCACCAGGAAATGGATAGTGTGTGGGTATTAGGGCGGGAAAGACGTCAACTAAGACTCTTGGCTTGTCCGGCTACATGTTTACAGTTTGCCCCGCATAGCCAGCAATTTGAATTAGATTCTCAACCACCTGGTTATAGAGTGATCGAATTAGGTGCTCAGGGTGTTATCAACACTCGTGTAGTGCGCGTACCCAATTTGGATATCAAGCCACAGCTGGATAGTACTGGTTATTAATAAAAAAAAAGCAGGCAGTCAGCAGATGAGGGCTTTAACAATTAAAACCACCACTGACTAAAACCTGCTTTTTATAATGCGTTATTTGAATTTTTATTTTTCAGCAAACGCACGCTCGATCACATAATCACCCAACTGCCCCAGTCCGGGGGAAATCTCAAAACCGCGGTTATCTAAACACTCGGTTAGGTCTTTTAGCATTGAAGGGCTACCACAAATCATTGCGCGGTCGTGCTCGGGATCCATTTCGGGCAAATCAATTTTGCTAAATAACTCATTTGAATTCAACCACGCTGTGATCCGTCCTTCATTGCGGAATGGCTCACGAGTGACGGTTGGGAAATAAATTAATTTCCCACTTACCATTTCGCCAAAAAATTCATTATTAGGCAGCTCATTGAGGATGTAGTCATGGTAGGCCAACTCATTAACAAACCGTACGCCGTGCACCAATACCACATGCTCAAAGCGGTCATAGATTTCGGGATCTTTGATAATGCTCATAAAGGGTGCAATCCCTGTGCCAGTGCCCAGCAAATATAAATTGCGACCTGGGCGCAAGTCATCAGCTACCAATGTGCCTACAGGCTTGCGGCTAACTAAAACGGTGTCGCCCTCTTGGATGTGTTGCAGACGTGATGTTAAAGGACCGTCTGGCACCTTGATACTCAAAAACTCGAGATTTTCTTCATAATTAGCACTGACCATACTGTAGGCACGCATGAGGGGTTTGCCCTCGATTTCGAGACCCAGCATGACAAAATGACCATTATCAAAGCGCAAACTCTGGTCGCGAGTGGTAGTAAAGGAAAAAAGGGAATCGTTCCAGTGATGAACACTCAAAACGCGTTCGGTATTATATGCAGCCATGAGTTTCTAACAATGCAGTTAACAGTGGTGAATTGATTATAAAACGCAGTGTTTCATATTGAATGAAACACCTAAAACAGGTATGAGTTTAACCCAGACCTAGGGTAACCCCTAGCACTACGTAAAGTAAAGAGTATCCAAGTTTGAAACAAGAACCAGCCTATACAGAACATTTGATTAGATAGGTGGCATTTAGTTCCATGTTTCACATTAACAGAGTGCTTAGTCGGCCTACTTTGTTCTGGATCATGCTTTAAGCGGATAAGATATTAGACACACGCTGAAGTTACCGGGCTTAAAAGTTTTCAGTTGCAAGACAGAATTTACTTTGGTATTGTTTTGCCGTAGATGGGAATTGTTTTCATTTGCATTTAGAGCTTTCTCATTTAGGCTTTGGCGGTCATGCAACCAAATATTAATCTTTTTTATTAGTCGTAGTTGTCTAAAGCCATTATCCCCCAGTTTTGCTCTTGGAGTTATTATGAAATCACTCACTCGATCGCGCTATTTCCTTGGCGTATTGGCGCTTGCAGCCAGCAGTTTTGCCGCCCCTGCCTTAGCTGCAGACGAGGTCAACTTGTACACAACCCGTGAACCTCAATTAATTATTCCATTGCTGGAATCTTTTACCCAAGACACCGGGATTGAAGTAAACACAGTTTTTGTCAAAGATGGTTTGATTGAACGTATCAAGAGCGAGGGGGTCCAGTCCCCTGCCGATGTGTTGATGACAGTTGACATCGGTAATTTATTGGATTTGGTCGAAGCTGACGTAACCCAGTCTATTGACTCCAACGCGCTGATTGACGTCATTCCAGCTCATTTGAGAGGTCAAAACAACAATTGGTTTACGCTCTCTTTGCGCGATCGTGTGGCTTATGTCGCCGATGAAATTGATGTAGAGGAAATCACCTACGAAGAGTTTGCTGATCCCAAATGGAAAGGCAAAGTCTGTATTCGATCGGGCCAGCACCCCTATAACACAGCTTTAATAGCCGCAATGATTGCTCATAATGGTGCTGAAGCAACCGAGGAATGGCTACGTGGTGTAAAAGCAAACCTAGGTCGTAAGGCAGCAGGAGGTGATCGCGATGTAGCACGCGACATCCTTGGAGGAATATGCGATATTGGCATTGCCAACGCTTATTATGTAGGGCGTATGAAAAATGCTGAACCTGGTTCAGATTCATATGCATGGGGCGAGGCCATTAAAGTCGTACGACCGACTTTTGCAAGCAGTGAAAATTCGGGTACCCACGTCAATATTTCAGGTGCCGCTGTTGCCAAACATGCGCCTAACAAAAGTAATGCCATAGCATTGCTTGAGTATTTGGTCACTGATGAAGCCCAAAGTATGTACGCCAAAGCTAACTATGAATACCCTGTTAAAAAGGGCGTCGAACTTGATCCGGTGGTTGCTAGCTTTGGTGAGCTCATCCCTGATGACTTAGCCTTGACTGAAATCGCCAAACATCGCAAACAAGCCAGTGAGCTCGTGGACAAGGTCGGCTTTAATAATTAAACCTAAAAAATGTTTTGCATTGATAAATAAAAACCAGTTAGCCGCGCAAAATGGCACCCACCCTGTTGCGCGGCCAACGCCTAAAACTTCTTTTATCAAATCAATAACCCAGCCTCTGCGTATTGCTGGTCGGGGTTGGCTTGTTGCTTCAATGCTCATTGTTGCGGTAGTGCTTGCACCCTTGGTCGTACTCTTTGGGCATGCAGCCCAAGGGTCTGCGGAACATTGGCAGCATTTGCTGAACCATGTGGTGCCGATATCTTTTGCCAATACCGTGATTTTACTAGCGGGTGTAGGTATTTTAGTAACTGCATTAGGGGTTGGTAGTGCTTGGCTAATTACTGCTTATGACTTCCCTACCCGGCGGATCCTGGTGTGGGCACTGTTGTTGCCTTTGGCTGTTCCGACTTATATTGTTGCCTTTGCCTATCTGGATATATTGCACCCTATTGGGCCAGTACAGTCGCTTATTCGTGAATTATTAGGCTATAGCAGCCCACGCCAATTTCGTTTACCTGATATACGCTCATTATTTGGCGCGATAATACTGCTGGGTTTTGTACTTTACCCTTATGTATATTTAACAACAAGGGCTATGTTTGCTACTCAAAGCAGCAATCTCTTTGAAGCTGCTCGCATATTGGGGGAATCGCGTTTTTCCGCATTTTATCGAGTGATATTACCAATGGCACGTCCTGCCGTAGCAGTTGGTGTGAGCTTGGCGTTGTTAGAAACACTTAATGATATAGGTGCTGCTGAATTTTTGGGTGTGCAGACTCTGACTGTCTCGATTTATACCACCTGGGTGACACGTTCTGATTTAGCAGGCGCTGCACAAATTGCACTGGCAATGTTTATTTTGGTGGCTGCACTTATCATGATTGAACGTTATGGTCGCCGCCGTCAGGGATATAGCCAAAACCAGCGCTCACGCACGATACAACCCCTCAAACTAAGAGGGTTACGTGCATTAATTGCCATGGGCCTGGGTTGGTTTCCAATTGTAGTAGGTTTTTTAGCACCTGCTTTGTATTTAGCTAACGAAAGTTGGAAGCATTTACATTACAGTGGACAGGTGTCCGAGCAGCTCATCAGTAGCGCGTTGAATACCCTAGGCATTGCTTTGGCAGCCACCCTGCTCACCATTATTGCGGGACTTATTATTGCCTGGTGTGCACGTACTGTTGGGTATGGATATAAGAATAGATTTGGTAATGGCCTGGTTCGATTAGCGTCTATTGGCTATGCGATCCCAGGTACGGTGCTAGCCATTGGTCTCTTGAGTCTATTTGTATTTACAGATCAAATCCTCTCTTTTTTTCACGGCCTCTTCTATCATGATGCAGCACCGCGACTTTTTCTGATGGGTTCGATGACAGCTTTGGTATTGGCGTATATGATTCGTTTTTTAGCCATATCAGCAGGAGGGATAGAGGCTGGCTTAGGTCGTATTCCACCGTCTATTGAACAAGCATCACGCTTGCTTGGTGAAACTCCTTTAGGTACATTGAGACGCGTTCATCTGCCCATGCTACGCCCTGCATTAGGGGCGGCTGCATTATTAATTTTTGTAGACGCTATGAAAGAGCTGCCAGCAACATTACTGCTGCGGCCCATGAATTTCGAAACGCTGGCAACCTGGCTGTATGCAGAGGCCTCGCGTGGAACCTATGAAGAAGGTGCCATAGCGGCCTTGGCCATCGTGGCGGCCGGATTGTTGCCTGTCATTATTTTAGCACGGACACAGCTTAGATTACGCAAGTAGGTATAACATGTCTGCTTTTTTGAATATAGACTCAATTCATTTGGCTTATCCAGGCCCTACAGGCCTCAAAAGTGTCGTTGATAATCTCAGCTTTTCATTGAGTAGTGGTGAAATCGGCTGCTTGTTGGGGGCATCCGGATGTGGAAAAACCACTGTTTTAAGGGCTATTGCTGGCTTTGAGCCAGTTCGATCGGGGCGAATCCTGCTAGGTGATCGTGTCTTGTCCTCAACTGATGACTGGATAGAACCCGAAGACCGGCACGTGGGAATGATGTTCCAAGACTACGCTCTCTTTCCGCATCTCACCGTTGAAAAAAACATTAGTTTCGGTTTACGTCGCCATCCACGCGCATTTCAGCGCAAGCGCGTGCATCAAATGCTCGAGCTGGTTGGACTAACAGATAAAACAGCACAATACCCCCATGAATTATCCGGGGGTCAGCAACAGCGTGTTGCATTGGCTCGGGCATTGGCACCAAATCCCTCATTGCTGCTGCTAGATGAGCCTTTTTCCAACTTAGATGTGGATACGCGTGAACGACTGGCTTTTGAAGTACGAGATATCCTCAAAGAAACGGGTGTAACTGCTTTGTTAGTGACCCATAACCAAGCCGAAGCTTTTGCCATTGCAGATCAAATAGGAATCATGCACCAGGGGGGCATCGTGCAATGGGATACCCCCTATGGTTTGCATCACGCACCCGCTAATGAATTTGTTGCTGATTTCATTCGTCGGCAATGCCTAGTCAAACAACGGCAAGATGCTTATTTGCGTGGTGATTCAATGATTCAGGAAGAGGTTATTTGCTTTAATTAAAATCAGCCTAAGGTACCACGACGCAATTGATCGCGTTCGATGGATTCAAATAAAGCTTTAAAATTGCCTTCACCAAAGCCATCGTCACCCTTACGTTGGATAAACTCAAAAAATACCGGCCCTAGCAAAGTCTCTGAGAATATTTGTAGTAATAAACGCGGATCTCCTTCTTCAGTGCTGCCATCTAACAAGATCCCTCGACTCTGCAGGGCATCTACATCCTCACCGTGACCAGGCAACCGCTCTTGCAGCATTTCATAGTAGGTGTCCTTTGGTGCAGTCATTAAAGGCAGACCAGCTTCTTTGAGTTGGTCGATAGATGAATAAATATCATCAGTGAGTAAAGCGATATGTTGAATCCCCTCGCCGTTGAAAGCTAATAGGAACTCTTCTATCTGCCCTCCGCCCTTTTGTGCTTCCTCATTTAGCGGAATTCGAATTTTTCCATCTGGCGCCGTCATTGCGCGCGAGGTTAAACCAGTGTATTCCCCTTTAATATCAAAATATCGGATTTCACGGAAATTAAAGAGCTGCTCATAATAATTCGCCCAGTGCGTCATCCGACCTCGGTAAACATTGTGAGTTAAATGGTCAATGACGATAAAACCATAGCCCGCGGGGTGTCTATCTACATCTGGTAAATATTCAAAATCAATGTCATAAATGCTGTGGCCCTCTTCGTAACGATCGATTAGATATAAGGGAGCACCGCCAATCCCCTTAATAGCGGGTAACCGTAATTCCATTGGCCCGGTAGGAATTTCTAAAGGACGAGCCCCCAATTCTAAAGCACGGTTATACGCTTTTTGCGCATCACGGACCCTAAAAGCCATCCCGCAAGCCGATGGACCATGCTCTTGCGCGAAATACCAAGCATCGCTGTTTGGCTCACGATTAATGATGAAGTTAATATCCCCCTGCCGATATAAAGAAACATCTTTTGAACGGTGTCGTGCTACCTCAGTAAAACCCAGTTGTTCAAATAATGGTTCCAGCACATTAGGGGTCGGACTGGCAAACTCTACAAATTCAAAACCGTCCAGTCCCATTGGATTATTAAAGAGCTCTGTCATGTCATCCTCCATGGGTAGTTGATTGTTTTATAGTGATAAATCCAACTTTACAATAATCAATTAATGATTAATGTACGGAGTTTCCCGCATGATTTGCCGCATGATGCGTTATTATTGGAACTGGATTCTCAACAACCTTTGCTTAATATTTTTGCTTTGGAATAAAAGCCATGCCAAACAAACCCTCTCAAGGGCGCATTCAACAACTGCGCAGCCAGCAAACACAGGAAAAAATTTTGCGATCTGCGTTACAAATACTGCAAAAAAAAGGCTATCAAAAAGCGCGCTTACAGGATATTGCGGCTGGGGCTGGGCTCACCCTAGGGGCACTACAACATCAGTTTGGTAATAGACAGGTATTGATGGAACACGTCATCGATGAAGTGATGCGTCCACTGGCGCATTTGAGCGAGGGATGGTCTACCCAGGCGCAGCAATTACCTTTGCCGCAACGTGCGCAAAAGTTTGTGCAGCGTGCTTGGGATAATGTCTACGGTACACCGCGCTATGTAGCTGCTTGGAGTTTATTTTTTGGCGCCCATCAAACGTCATTGTTTCAACGTATAGAGGCGCATCGAGAAAAGCACGATCCTATTTATAATCAGCATTTTATTGATACCTTTCCTGAAATTGTGCAGCATCATCCACAACCAAGCATTCTTGCTGAAAATATATTTGCAACACTGCGAGGTCTATCGATAATGCAGCTTTTTCAAGGGCAGCCCGAACAATTAAATGCCCAGTTAGAGTTGTTAACGGCACAAATTACCGAGGCAGGCGCGCGACCCACCTCGGGCATGACATAAACAGTGGTGGATTTTTTATAGGCTGTAATACATATCAAATTCTGCCGGATGAGGGGTCATGCGTAGACGATCAACCTCTTGCTCTTTGATTTCTATATAGGCATCAATCAAAGGATCTGTAAACACCCCGCCCCGTAATAGGAAATCTCGGTCATTATCCAAGCTTTCCAAGGCTTGCTCTAGTGATGAGCAAACGGTCGGTATTTTACTGTCCTCTTCGGGGGGCAAATCATAAAGATTTTTATCGGCAGCATCCCCGGGATGAATTTTATTTTCAATGCCATCCAATCCAGCCAGCATCAAGGCACTAAAGACTAAATAAGGATTGGCCATAGGATCAGGAAAACGAGCTTCGACGCGCCGCGCTTTAGGACTGCTGACATAGGGGATACGAATAGAGGCAGAACGGTTGCGTGCTGAATAAGCCAATTTGACTGGAGCTTCGTAATGGGGAACCAAACGCTTATAAGAGTTAGTTGTTGGATTCGCCAAAGCATTTAAAGCGCGCGCATGCTTTATGAGCCCACCAATATAATACAAAGCCATATCAGACAATCCACCATACCCTCCGCCGGCAAAGAGATTTTCATCACCTTTCCAAATAGATTGATGCACGTGCATGCCAGAGCCATTATCACCAAATAAGGGCTTGGGCATAAAGGTGGCAGTCTTGCCGTATAGCTGCGCCACATTAAAAACAGTGTATTTGAAAATCTGATTCCAATCAGCCCGCTCAACCAAAGTGGAAAAACGTGTTCCTATTTCGAGCTGCCCCGCGGCTGCTACCTCGTGGTGGTGAATTTCCACCGGGACTCCTTGTTGCTCTAAAAGCAAACACATTTCTGAGCGCATATCTTGGTAAGCATCTACTGGCGGCACACGGCTATAGCCCCCTTTAAGACCAGGCCGATGGCCCATGTTGCGGTAGCCTGTCATTTGGCCAGTCTGCCCATGCTGGGTTGCCCAAGGTGCAGTTTCAGAGTGGATTTCAACAAAATTACCACTCATGTCATCCCCCCACCGCACACCATCAAATACAAAAAACTCGGGCTCGGGGCCAAACAGGACCTGATCTCCCAAGCCAGTTGAACGCAGATAAGCCTCAGCGCGGCGTGCAAGTGAACGTGGATCGCGCTCATAACCATTTAAATCCACAGGATCCACGACATCACAGGTAAAAATAACTGTGCGCTCTTCACGGAAAGGATCAAAACGCATACTGTTGAGATCAGGCATTAAAAGCATATCTGAAGCTTCTACCCCTACCCAACCGGGCATTGAAGAGCCATCAAAAGGAATGCCAGCTTCAATGCAATTTTCATCAAAACGTTCAGCAGGTAAAGTGAGGTGATGTTCGCGCCCCAAAATATCGGTAAATCGGCAATCTACGAAAGGGATATCATTTTCGGCAAGATAGGCGATAATCTGTTCAGGGCGTGACATGAAAACTCCGTATAAGGAATGAATAAGAAGCCAGCAACAATATTAAAACAAAACCACCCGCTACGCGTACAGCAGCAAATATTCAAAGTGGATTTAGTGGATAAACAACAAATAAGACAACCAGGTCAGGAATCATCGGTCAAAAATAAGGTTTGTAAATCCGTGAGAAAACGCCACCCTAAATCGGTCGCACAAATGCGATCAAAGCGGTCAACCATCAAACCTCTATCAATCGCTTTTTGTACCGGCTTAGAGATCCACTGTCCGCCCAGCCCTGCACGGGCAGTAAAATACTCGTTGGGCACGCCCTCTTTAAGCCTCAATACATTTAACATAAATTCAAAGGGCAATTCAGACGCTTTGACCTCATGACGTTCGCTGATTTGTTTGCCTTGTCCTTGCAGTGCCTGCTCGATCCAAACCTGAGGGTTACGCGTACGAACCATACGTGTAATTCCGTTGGGAAAGGAAATCTTACTGTGCGCACCTGGACCAATTCCTAAATAGTCCCCAAATGACCAATAATTCATGTTGTGCGTGCCGTAATGTTTATTTTTAGCAAACGCCGACACCTCGTAATGCTCAAATCCGGCAGCAGTAACCCTATCGATGATTTCATCATGCATGGCTGCGCTGTCCTCTTCTAGCGGGAGCTCGGGAGGGTATTTTGCAAAAACGGTATTGGGCTCTAGCATTAACTGATAGATAGATAAATGAGTTGCTCCACTATCAATGGCGCGTTGCACCCCATTTAGGCAATCTGCTACTGATTGTCCTGGCAAAGCATACATCAAATCAATATTCACCCTATCCACTACTTTCATGGCTGCATCTATTGCGAGCTGTGCCTGTCGTGAGTCATGAATACGTCCTATTTTTTCTAGCACCTCATCATTAAAGCTTTGCACACCAATAGATAAGCGGTTGACACCAGCCTGCGCATAGTCAGCAAAGCGTTCGGCTTCGCTGGCTCCGGGGTTTGCTTCCAAGGTGATTTCGGCCCCATGAGCCAAGGACAAGTAGGCGCGCACCATACTGATGACTTTGTCTATGAATTGAGCACTCATCAAGCTGGGCGTGCCGCCGCCAAAAAACACTGAAATAACAGAACGACCCCAAATATCCGGCAATGCCTGCTCAAGATCAATTTGCAAGGCTCGGAAGAAATCTTTTTCGGGTAATACTGTAGGAGCTACATGGGCATTAAAGTCGCAGTAAGGGCATCGCCGTACACACCAAGGCAAATGAATGTACAGTCCCAATGGGGGTAGCACTGAAAAATTAGGCTGTTGGCTGCTTTGAGGATGTAACAGCTGTATTGACTTCATAAAAGCGACTCAAGAGGAAAACTAAAATTAATTATGGAAACTAATAAATAGCTTTTAATTCTGCGAGCAAAGCTCGTAGTGCCTGTCCGCGGTGGCTGATTTCATTTTTATGTGTGGCATCTAATTCAGCCGCACTACAATGCAAATCAGGCAACCAGAAAACAGGGTCATAGCCAAAGCCATGAGCACCACTGGGCTTATGAGCGACCTCGCCCCACCAGATGCCCTGAGCAATGAGGGGTAATGGATCATCAGGGTGCCTGACATGTACCAATGTAGCCACAAAACAGGCACGACGCTGATTGACCCCCTGCATTTGATGCAACAGCAGTGCATTATTGGCGGCATCGGGCTCCAGCCCTAGGAGCAGTGTTTGTACGGCAGTATCCAATGTATCATTGGCCAATTGGGACGCAGCATAGCGGGCAGAAAGTACACCCGGTGCCCCACTGAGTGCATCAGCACAAATACCCGAATCATCCGCAATTGCCGGCAATCCAGTCTGTGCGCTGGCATGACGTGCTTTGGCGAGCGCATTTTCTACAAATGTCTTAAAAGGTTCTTGAGCTGGACTGACATTGAAGTTTTTTTGCGGCTCGATACATACATCCAGTGGAGCAAATAATCGTTCAAACTCCGCCAGTTTACCGGCATTGTTTGAGGCTAAAACAATTGTTTGATTGTTTGGATGTAACGAAGTTTTCAACGTAGCTCTCATTGTAGGTTGATTTTAAATTTAAAACTGAATGCCCATTTGTTCCTTGAGACATTGACGTTGCAATGCAAATAGCTGGCCAATCCCTTTTTGCGCTACGTCTAACACCTGCGTCAGCTCATTGCGGGCAAAGGTAGCACCCTCGGCAGTGCCCTGAATTTCAATAAAATGCATATCGCCATTCATGACAATATTCACATCAGCATCGCAACTAGAGTCCTCTTGATAGTCCAAATCCAATAAGGGCTGATTATGAGCCAAGCCGACCGAAATAGCGGCTACTTGTTTTTGTAATGGATTGCGCTGGAGTTCGCCTTTTTCTAATAGCTTGTTAACTGCCAACGCCGCGGCGACCCACGCCCCGGTAACACTGGCACAACGCGTACCGCCATCAGCCTGTAATACATCACAATCCAACTGAATCGTACGTTCGCCTAACAATTCTAAATCAAAGGCAGCACGCAGACTGCGTCCAATCAGGCGCTGTATTTCTTGGGTGCGACCACTTTGGCGGCCACGCGCAGCTTCGCGACTACCGCGTGTATGGGTTGCTCGTGGCAGCATGCCATATTCAGCCGTGACCCAGCCTTGATTTTGATCTTTTAAAAAAGGCGGAACGCGGTCTAAAACACTGGCATTGCACAGCACATGCGTATGTCCCATTTTGATTAATACCGAGCCTTCTGCATAACGTGTAAAACCCAGCTCAAATTCAATCGGACGCAATGCGTCAAAACTGCGTCCTTGCGCACGTTCGCTGGGGTGATTTTCCGTGTTTATAGACATTTGCTACCTTAATTTTTTATTTACAGACAATACATTGTACGTGAAAGTACACTTTAATCGGCACACTGTGCTAGCATTTGCAATGATTTCTTATCTTTTGATTGAAACTCTTTCTGCTACTTTCATATCCCTTTAGGTAGACCCCCATGGCTATTTATAGTATGACGGCGTTTGCTCAGGCACGTACCACCTTTGAGCAGATGCAAATCCTACTGGAAGTTAGAAGCGTTAATAATCGCTATTTGGACTTGCACCTGCGTATGCCCGATGAATTACGCTTTTTTGAGCCGCGTTTACGCAGCTTGATCGCAGCGCGCATCGGTCGGGGCAAGCTTGATATACGTCTTCAGGTACAAAAACATAATGCAGCCAGCAGTGCGCCATTGGCCCCCGAGTTTCTACAAGCTATTGCTAATCAGTTAAAACATATTCGCCAAGTTTTACCTGACACCCCAGCTCCTAGTTTTAGTGAATTATTCACGTTGGCAAGCACGCATAAGGATTTGGATCATGAGCACTGGTTGCCTGTACTTGAGGATCTGGCGCAGCAAGCATTAGATGAACTTATGGACAATCGCGCACGTGAGGGCGAGCAATTGGCCTCAGCCATGAGAGCATTCGGTAATCTAATGTTAACTCATATAGAGACGGTCAAAGCCCATTTGCCAGAGGTGCAAAGTGAATATCAACAAAGAGTCACACAACGCCTACGTGAGGCATTAGAACAGGCCAGTCCGGAGGGTACGCAATACATCAGCCCCGAGGAATTCAGTGCTCGTATCGCTCAAGAATCAGCCGCATTTAGTTTACGCATTGATGTAGCCGAAGAAATTACGCGACTCGAGGCCCATGTTAAAGAGCTTTCATATCTCTTGGAAAAAACAAACAATACAAATACGCAAAGCCGAACCAAAAGAGCGCAACACAGTAGCTTGGGCAAGCGAATGGATTTTTTATTCCAAGAAATGAATCGCGAGGCTAATACATTAGGCTCAAAAGCGGGTTCGATTGCATTGACTCAAGCCGCCATTGAATTAAAATTACTCATCGAGCAGCTGCGTGAACAAGCTCAAAACATCGAGTAAATAAATGCACTACAAAGCTTGGGACGCATTTAAACGTTGAACGACAAAACGGCCTCAAATCTCATAAAGGATCTGAGGCCGTTTTTTATGCATGCACTAAAGCCAAATGGCTATTTACCTATTTTTATCAGCTTGGCGATTGCGCAGCTCTTTGGCGGCATTGACCATGGCTTGTAATGCAGGACGGGTTTCCTCCCAGCCGCGGGTCTTGAGACCGCAGTCAGGGTTGACCCACAAACGCTCTACCGGGATTTTCTTGGCAGCACGCTCCATCAGCTCGACCATCCAATCCTGGTTGGGCACGAGTGGTGAGTGAATATCGTAAACTCCGGGACCGATGTCATTGGGATAGTGAAAATCCTCAAAGGCATCGAGCAATTCCATATTGGAACGCGAGGTTTCGATGGTAATCACATCAGCATCCAACGCAGCAATAGACTCCATGATGTCGTTAAACTCAGAGTAGCACATGTGAGTGTGGATTTGCGTTTCGGGCTTTACACCACCGCAGGTGATTTGGAAGCTATCGACTGCCCATTTCAGGTACTCTGCCCACTTGTCTTTGCGCAAGGGCAGCCCTTCACGGATTGCAGGCTCATCAACCTGAATGGCTTTAATTCCACCGGCCTCGAGGTCTAAAACCTCATCGCGTAGTGCCAAAGCGATTTGACGGCAGGTTTCGTCACGGGGCTGGTCATCGCGAACGAAGGACCATTGCAGCATCGTGATGGGCCCGGTCAGCATCCCCTTTACAGGGCGCTCAGTCAGGCTCTGGGCGTATTTAGCCCACTCAACGGTCATGGGAGAAACACGTACCACGTCACCATAAATAATAGGTGGTTTGACCCCACGAGTACCATAGCTTTGTACCCAGCCATTTTGCGTAAAGGCATAACCACCAAGTAGCTCACCAAAGTATTCAACCATGTCATTACGCTCAGCTTCACCATGAACGAGCATGTCAATATCCAGCTCTTCTTGCTCGCGGATGACCTTAGCGATTTCTTTTTGAATCCCCTCTTGGTAAGCGGCATCACTGAGTTCATGATCACGCCACGCACGTCGCAAAGCGCGTACTTCTTGAGTTTGTGGGAATGAACCGATAGTTGTGGTTGGGAATAAGGGCAACTTTAAATCTGCCTGTTGCACCTTTTGGCGCTCGGCAAAAGGTACACGTGCACGAACGACCTCGTCGAGTTTGGCAAAACGCTCGGCAACCTCGGGGCGGTGAATACGCGTAGAGGTGCGACGATTTTTTTGCGCCTCGGTGCTGTCAGCAATGCGCTCTTGTTGTGCATCAGTGGCATTATCTTCGAGCAGTGCTTTGATAAGTGCCAATTCTTCGAGCTTTTGCTCAGCAAAGGCCAGCCAACTCTTGAGCTCGGGATCCAAGAGGGTTTCCACACTGAGATCCACAGGGCTTAATAGCAAAGAGCACGATGGAGCCAGCCACAAGCGATCACCGAGCTGTTTATGCAGATCTTGGTATTTGTCAGCAATTGCCTGAACATCACTGCGCCAAACATTACGGCCATCGATAACGCCTAGCGAAAGGATTTTGTCGTCACCTACGTGAGGTACAAAATCATCCAACTGATCAGCAGCACGTACTAAATCGAGGTGAACCCCTGCAATAGGCAGACCCATCAGACGCTCGGCGTACTCACCCACCCCTTCGAAATAGGTGGTCAGCAGCAAGGGCACTTCACCTTTGGCTAACTCGATAATGCTGTCTTCAACTGCGGCAACCCAAGACTCAGGCAGCTTGAGACCCAAGGCTGGCTCTTCGAGTTGAATTTGGCCCACGCCTTGCTCTTTTAAGCGGCTAATGATCTTGGCATAAGCAACCAATAGATTAGGCAGTAGCTGCAACTTTTTCTCGTCGGTAGGCCCGTTTACAAATTCATCCCCTTTACTCAGGTACAAGAACGTAACGGGGCCGACCAGGGCTACCTTAATCTTGTCATGTAGCTGCTTTGCCTCTTCAACCTGTTCAAACAGGTCATCTTTAACCAGATTAAATTGCTGGCCGACTTCGAGTTCGGGAACGATGTAGTGGTAGTTGGTATCAAACCACTTGGTCATCTCGCTGGCGATGGCTTTTTCACCGTCGCCATCATAGCCACGAGCCAGTGCAAATAATAAATTCAATTGGCCAGTTTTGTCGTTGGCAGCTGCTTTTTTGTTGGCAAAACGCCCTGGAATGATATCAAGCATCGTGGTTAGTTCGAGCACATGGTCATACCATGCAAAATCACCCACAGTTAGCCACTCGATACCCGCATCAAGCTGTGTTTTCCAATGTGTGTCACGTAGCTCTGCGCCAATAGCAAAAAGCTCGTCTGCGCTCAACTCGTCGCGCCAGTACTTTTCTACAGCAAATTTCAACTCGCGATGTTTACCAATGCGAGGAAAGCCCAAGTTATGAATAATACTCATATAATTATATCGTCCAGTTAATCAAATATTTAGCTTTCAAGGTGCAATGAAAATTAGTAATGCACACATTATGCCAAAGTCAGGTTAAAATAAAAAATCAAATATCACATTAACAATATGAAATTTCCTCATATAGCCTTTGATGCTCAATTTAAGAATTAAAAAATGCTTGAAATCAAACACTTGGAAACCTTGACCGCTATTCGCGCTGCCGGCAGTTTGCAAGAGGCTGCCGAGTTATTGCACGTCACGCAATCTGCACTTTCACATCAACTGCGCGAATTAGAAGCGCGATTAGGGGTTTCATTGCTGAATCGCCGTACACGTCCAGCACGTTTGACCACGGCGGCCCTACGCATTGTCGCACTGGCTGATGATGTGCTGCCGCGTATACGCGCGACTGAAAAGGAACTTCAAAGTTTGGCTAAAGGTGAATCAGGGCGTCTTTACCTCGCAATTGATTGTCATTCATGCTTTCAATGGTTAATGCCCGCATTAGATACGTTCCGTAAAAAATGGCCCGACATCAGTTTGGATTTGTCGGCAGCATTTTCTTTTGCACCTCTGCCCGCTCTAATCAGAGGCGATCTGGATTTGGTAATTACCTCTGACCCACAAGAACTAAACGGCATTGAATATACCCCCTTGTTTCGCTACGAGCTAGTAGCAGTTTTAGGTAGCCAACACCCATTACTAGAATTACCTTTTTTAAAACCAGAGCACTTTAGTGCATATACTTTGATTACTTATCCTGTGAGCCGCGAACGTTTGGATGTTTTTACTCAATTCCTGGATCACGAGGGTATCGAGCCTGCCGAAATTCGCCAAGCTGAGCTCACCCCGATGATCATCCAACTGGTAGCCAGCCATCGAGGGCTAACGGCTCTGCCCAATTGGGCAGTCGATGAATACTTAACCGCAGGTTGGGTGCAAACGCGGCCGTTAGGAGCCCAAGGTGTTTGGCGTACCCTTTACGCTGCTAAGCGTAAAGAAGATATGGATGCCAGATACGTGTTAGATTTTATACAGCAAGCCCAAGAAACCTGTTTTGAGCACTTGCACGGGATTTTGCCGGCATCAAGCTCCTGAACACAGTCTAGCCGATAGCCACATCACGGCGCTGTTGCTGGGGCAGATTCAGGTTGCGCATAATGGCTAGTGTCGCCTCTGCTTGGTTAAGTGCATAAAAGTGAAATCCCGGAGCTCCTAGCTCAATGAGCTCGGCACAAAGTTTGGTGGCTACATCAATGCCAAAGTCTCTAATAGAACGGCGGTCATCACCAAAATCTTGTAAGCGCAAACGAATCCAGCGCGGGACATCAGCACCACACATTTTGGAAAATCGGATGATTTGCTTGGCATTTGTGATCGGCATGACACCAGGAATGACAGGGATCTGTGCACCTTTCCGTACACTACGCTCAAGAAAGTCCTCATAAGCTGCAGCATTGAAAAAGTATTGGGTAATACTTGCGTCAGAACCCGCATTGGCCTTGCTCGCATAATGTTCGATATCGTCACTGAATGTCTCGGCCTCAGGATGCATTTCAGGATAAGCTGCGACATAAATATAGAAATGATCGCCGTAATGCTCACGAATAAACAAGACCAAATCGCGTGCATAGCGCATGGGGCCATCAAATGCTCCCATGCCCGAAGGGATATCTCCGCGTAATACCACCAAGCGTCGTACCCCCATCGTCTTGTAATGATCGAGTAGTTCCAGCATGGCCTCAGATTGTGTGCCGATACAAGATAAATGCGGGACAACCTCAAAACCTAACCGCTGCAATGACTCTACCGTTTGTACAGTCCCCTTTTGGGTAGATCCCCCTGCGCCAAAGGTGACACTGATAAATTCAACACCTGAACCCATTAGCGCTTTTGCTGCGCGTAACAGACGCTCGCGTGCCGGGATGTCGCGGGGCGGAAAAAACTCTGCACTCACACTCAAAACACTCATATATTCCTCATGGTGAAAAAACCTTTAAAAGACTGCTGTTATTTAATTTCCTTCATATTAAACGAGTTAAGTCAAAATAAAAAATGGTAGTACTCAATTATAATATGAGAAAAACTCATATAACCTTTAAGCATGTTTTTGATCTGCACCGCTGTCTAAAAAAACATTCCACTCGTTTTTATAAGCAGCTGAAACAACTCGTTATCTTGCGTTGTTTTTCAGTGATTTACATGGCCTAGGCGTTTGCAGTCCTAGTAAAAACCCTGCTATACTTTCTCGGATTGCAAGCTAAGGAGAAACCGCAATGGATACAGAACCTGGTGAAAGTTGCCGTACACATGGCGGCCCTGTTTGTTAGGAAACTCATCTGTATTAGTTGCGC
>DATGTW010000153.1:0-13216 GCA_035301625.1 Paenalcaligenes sp. | reverse complement strand
GCAATTATTCCAAATCCGAACGCGTGTGCCTGTGGTCAGCGTTATGCGTGGCTGTAACTGACCGTTGATCAATACAAATTGACCTTCTCGGCCATTCATCCAATCCATCATGGTGTTGTCTGGTATTTGCGTCTGGGGGTCTAAGCGCAGGTCAGTAATCATCCAGTGTTGCTCTGGCATTTCTGCTAACGGGTCATCCTTTGCCCGCACAATCAAGGTGCCTGCCAACCCTCGTGCCACCTGCATTGCGGTTAATCCATGCGGATGGGGGTGATACCAGTATGTGCCGGCACTGCCTTTGGGCAGAGTGAATCGGTAGATGCGTTCTTCGCCCGCAAGCACGCTGTCCTGTGGGTTGCCGTCTTGATCGGAGGGTACCGGCAGACCATGCCAGTGCACGGTCGTGGGCTCAGGCAATTGGTTTTTGAAGAGGATTTCAACCTCATCGCCCTCGAACACCTCAATTTGTGGCCCTGGCAACTGGTTGTTATAAAGCCAGAACTCTGTTGGCGTACGGTTAGAGACTGTTTTTTGTGCGGGGGCAGCGACCAATGTAGCCTTGAACTGGCCCGCCTGGGTACTGGCATTTTTCAAGCGCGGTAACGCCTCGAGCGGACGTTGGGACGGCATGCGATCGAGGGGCAATAAGGCTTCCCCCATATCGGCGTGCGCTCCGTGCGCACCGCCCCCCATCATGTCATGATGACCGGCCATTGATGTGCCATGCTCGGCGTGCGCCTGAGCACGTAATACCGTTGGCCCGAACAATAAGGCCGCGGCGCTCGCTTTCAAAATTTGTCTGCGTTCCATTATTTAATCCTCATAAAAAAACATCTATCAGTCAGCGTCCTGCCCTTGACAGCCTAAAAGCCAGCAATAAATTAGGAGCCTTCCTTTCCAGCGGTCATGATGAATACTCGCTATTATTTGAGCCACATCCGCCCATCGCAGGGACCAGAACATTAAATATCGTCCCTTCCCTGTCAGACTGCACGCTGATGCTCCCGCCATGCGCTTCGATAATGGACCTGGTGATTGCTAACCCAAGCCCTGCCCCTTCACTGCTGCGCTGTCGTGAAGCATCAGGCCTATAGAAGCGATCAAAAATGTGGGGCAAGTGTTCTGCAGGTATGGGCTCGCCCGCGTTTAAAATGCCTATGCTGGCACTCGTCCCGTTGATGCTAAGAGTCGCTATGACACGGCTTCCCACCGGCGTGTAGCGGATGGCATTAGACAAAAGGTTGCTTAGGGCGCGGCGCATCATCAGTCTGTCACCCACCATCCAAAGCTGTTCACCTTTGAGTTCCAAAAGCACGTTTTTTTCTTCGGCCCAGGCGCTGAAATAATCAAAAAGAATACGCATTTCAGCTTCAAGATTAATTGTGACAAGCTCGGGCTTTAATAACTTGTTATCCGCTTGTGCCAAAAACAGCATGTCTCCGATAATGTGTGCTATGCGCTCATACTCCTCAAGGTTGGAATACAAAACCTCTTGGTACTGTTCCACGCTGCGGGCATGCGAAAGCGCGACTTCTGTCTGGGTTTTCAGGTTTGTAATTGGCGTGCGGAGTTCATGTGCGATATCTCCAGAGAAATCTGAGAGACGCTGAAAAACATCTTCCAATCGGCCCAGCATTTCATTAAATGACACTGCAAGCTCGACCAGCTCGCGCGGCACGGTATTAGGGTCTAGGCGCGTATGCAGCTGATCTGAACCAATACGGCGTATCTCTCGGCTAATATTTCGAATCGGGGCATGGCCTTGGTACACCGCGAACCATATCGCTAAAATGGCAATCAAACATGCGGCCATCGTCACCAGCCGAAGGTAATTGCGAAAATCATCCAAATAATACAGGTGGAAATCTATGTTGGTGGCCACCGTTAATTTTAAAATATCGGCATTGCCCAGGCCATTAGACTCAAGCCACACAACAGCGCCACGAAGTGTTTCACCGTGCTTTTTCCAGGTGCCAACGGTATCAACAGACACTTTATCTATCGGGGCTGCAAGGCGAGAAAACCGTTCCAGATCCGAGCCTGGTGACTGGTAAATTCGCTGGTCCGCAGCATCAGAAATATAGTAATGGGCGCTATGGTGTCCCGAAATGGCATCCGTCAGTCGTTGCTCCAGCTCCTCAGGCGCTATGTTTGGAGGTAAGGTAGCAACGGTGTGTTGCAACGCGTAAACGACGGCATTGAGCTCGTCTACATCCTGCTGCACAAAATGCTCAGTAATAGAACGCTCAATCATCCATCCAAAAACGAGTAGGACGACCGTGATCACTATCCCGATTGAGACGGTCAGGCGTACTACGAGTGAGGTTGGACGTCGCTTCACTATTTCATCCGCCTAAGTCACGTCCAGCATATAGCCCATACCACGCACCGTGTGAATGAGCTTGGGCTCAAAATTGTCGTCGATTTTTGCTCGTAACCGTCTGACCGCGACATCAATGACATTAGTATCGCTATCAAAGTTCATATCCCAGACCTGAGAGGCGATCAGCGAGCGCGGTAGAACTTCCCCTTGCCGACGTACAAAAAGCTCTAGCAATACGAACTCTTTGTTAGTCAGATTAATACGCACCCCCTGACGCTGTGCCCTACGCCCTGGAATGTCCAGGACCAGATCTGCCACTTGTATCTCGGTTTGATAAACAGGTGTCGAACCACGCCGCAATAATGTGCGGACACGAGCCAGCAACTCAGAAAAAGCAAAGGGTTTGACCAAATAATCATCAGCCCCCAGCTCCAGACCTTTCACACGATCTTCCACACTGTCACGTGCAGTCAAAAAAAGCACCGGTGTAGTCGACTGGGCGTCACGTAGGGCCTGCATAATACGCCAACCATCAACGTCGGGGAGCATCACATCCAGGATAATAACGTCGTACGAACCGGTTAAAGCCAAGTGGTGGCCATCCAGCCCCGTGCGCGCCAGATCCACAACAAACCCTGCTTCTGTGAGCCCTTGTTGAAGGTAGTTGCCCATTTTCACTTCGTCTTCGACGATAAGCACTCTCATTGCTACAGACTCCTAAAAACCGATGGCGTCATTGGTATGAACTCTAAATCGGCCATAAAATATAATCTTATGCTACTGACAAGAGCATGACCCTACGATTACAAAACTGTCATACCGCTCCCTGCTTCGCTTAACATTGACCTAATATTAGACAAGAGGGCTACATGACAGATTTGTCACCAAGCTGACATCTTGTTGACATCCAGCTCTCTGTATAGTGAAACTAAATGTACCCTCAACTGCGGTGGTTTTCATGCTCACCTAAGCATGGAGACGCTGGTATTCGCATACAGTTCAACACTCGACCTTCTTTCTTGGAAAGGTTTTTATAGTTATGGCGCATGATAAATTAGACCATTCTCATCACCACGCTCATGCAGAACAATCAAAGCCTGATTCACAACACACCAATCACGTGGGCGAGATGAAGGCAAATAACGACACCGTTGTAGAAGCAGCTCCAGGGACAATTTACACCTGCCCGATGCACCCCGAGATCCGCCAGGACCACCCAGGCAGCTGCCCTAAGTGCGGAATGGCACTTGAACCGTTGATGCCGACATTAGAGGATGACAATCCTGAGCTAAAAGATTTCTCACGGCGTTTTTGGTGGACACTCCCCTTTAGCCTTATTGTGACCATCCTAGCCATGTTCGGCCATCGGCTTAATTTATTCGACATCACCACCCAAACATGGATTGAGTTTGTCTTGTCGATTCCTGTGGTGTTTTGGGCTGGGCAGCCGTTCTTTGTCCGTGGCTGGCAATCAGTGATCAATCGCAGTCCCAACATGTGGACTCTGATTAGTCTTGGCACAGGCGCGGCATTTGTCTATAGCACGCTTGCCACCGTAACACCGGGCCTTTTCCCCGAGACCTTTATGGCAATGGGCCGCGTTCACGTTTACTTTGAAGCAGCTGTAGTCATTATTTCGCTGACGCTGCTGGGTCAAATCTTTGAGCTGCGCGCACGTTCACAAACCTCGGCTGCCATTCGATCGCTGTTGGACCTTGCTCCTAAAACTGCCCGACGCATTAACGCCGATGGTTCTGAAGAGGATGTTCCACTCACTCATGTCCACGAGGGCGATCGTTTGCGTGTACGCCCCGGTGAAAAAGTACCCGTTGATGGTGTCGTGGAAGAAGGTTCCAGCACTCTGGATGAGTCTATGCTCACCGGGGAGCCTGTGCCTGTCAGAAAAGAGCCTGGCGATCAGGTGATCGGCGCAACGATGAATACCGCTGGCGCACTGGTCATACGTGCTGAAAAAGTCGGCTCGGCCACCGTGCTGTCGCAAATTGTTCAGCTCGTAGCACAGGCACAGCGATCACGCGCACCCATGCAGCGCATGGCAGATTTGGTCGCGGGCTATTTCGTGATGACCGTTGTCGTCGTTGCGATCATCACTGTATTTGTCTGGGGCTTCTTTGGCCCGCAGCCAAGCTGGGTCTATGGCTTGATCAATGCCGTCGCCGTACTCATTATCGCCTGTCCCTGTGCACTGGGGCTCGCCACACCCATGTCTGTAATGGTGGCCACAGGACGCGGCGCGACACAAGGAATCTTATTCCGCGATGCGGCCGCAATCGAGAATCTCCGCAAGGTCGATACGCTCATTGTCGATAAAACCGGGACGTTGACCGAAGGCCGCCCCGTTTTTGAACAGGCTGTGTCGGCGGGAGCACTGGACACCGATGAGGTATTACGTTTGGCAGCAAGCCTAGACCAGGGCAGTGAGCACCCCTTGGCCGCCGCGATTGTCAGCGCTGCGCGCGAAAAAAATCTGCCGCTCAGTCCTGTCAATGATTTTGAATCAGGTAGCGGCATTGGTGTGCGCGGTCAGGTTGATGGAAAGTTTTTGGTGCTGGGCAATACCGCGCTTATGCAATATGAAAATGTCGATGTCACATCATTCACCGACACGGCAGAAAACTTTCGTACGCAAGGTGCCAGCGTTATGTACTTGGCTATTGATGGACAACTGGCCGGCTTATTAGCGGTGTCAGACCCCATCAAACAAAGCACGCCCGAAGCAATGCAGGCTTTAAAAGACGCCGGGATACGCGTCATCATGGCAACAGGCGATGGTGAGACTACCGCAAAGGCCGTTGCGCAACGCTTGGGCATCGACGAGGTTCACGGGGAAGTCAAACCGGCCGACAAACTTGAGCTTGTCAGCAAACTTCAAGCAGAAGGGCATATTGTTGCGATGGCAGGTGACGGGATCAATGATGCGCCTGCATTGGCCAAAGCTAATGTGGGCATTGCCATGGGCACCGGAACCGATGTCGCCATGAGTAGTGCCCAGATTACATTAGTAAAAGGCGATTTACGTGGTATTTCTACGGCTCAGAATCTGTCCAATAAAACCATTGCGAATATGAAGCAAAACTTAGGCTTTGCCTTTCTTTACAACGCATTAGGAGTACCTTTGGCTGCTGGCGTGCTGTATCCTTTCACTGGCCTTCTGCTCTCACCCATGTTCGCTGCACTCGCGATGAGCTTAAGCTCAGCCTCTGTGGTGTTCAATGCGCTTCGACTGCGCAAATCGGTGTAAATAGACGCTTTTAGTGGCATTCAGCACTTATAAATACTGAGCGCTGGGGCCACCCACGCGACTGATGAAATAGGGTTTAAGCGAATAGAGACTATCGCTCTTTTTGCCCCCATTGCATACGCGGCCAAGGCCGAAGGTGAGATCGTCCTCACGCCGCAGGGCGCCAGGCTCACCTTACCGCTGATCATCGAGCACTTAGCTACCCTCAAGGCCCCAAAGACAGCAATCGCAGGTGAAACCATACGTGTCATCTGGAGTGGGCCTGATGAAAAGAACGATTTTATTAGTATCTATGCCCCAGGGGATCACAATCGGAAAACCCTTCATTATTTCTATACAAACAGCGACAATCCTTTTCACTTGAAAACGCCAGAAACGCCCGGCACCTATGAAATTCGTTACGTGTTGAATAATTCCCATCAGGATCTGGCCCGACTGCCCATCAAGGTCACTAAATAATCCTCGCAAAACCTGTCATCATAGCGTCACATAGGAAACCTACAATGGCTTTGCTCTAGAGCCTGATAGTCTTTTAATCATTTTGTAGGTTTCCACTTATGTTAGTAAAGACAATACTTAAGATCGGTGTTTCATTTGCCCTGGGCATGAATATTGCCAGCGCACAATCTGTAGAAATCACCGGGGCCGGGGCCTCGTTACCCTACCCCATTTATGCACAATGGGCAGCGGCCTATCACGAGCAAACTGGCCAACGCGTCAATTATCAATCGATTGGCTCGGGAGGTGGGCAGCAACAAATCATCGCTGGCACTGTTGCTTTTGGTGCATCAGATGATCCAATGCCCGAGCAAGCACTAGAAGAAAATGACCTTTTACAGTTCCCTGCCATTATCGGTGGCGTGGTCCCGGTATTTAATTTGCCTGGTATTGAACCAGGCACCCTAAAATTCACAGGAGCTTTATTAGCTGATATTTACAGGGGAACCATTAAGCGCTGGAATGACCCACAGATACAAGCCTTGAATCCCGATGTTGAGCTGCCCGATCAGGATATTGTGGTCATCCATCGTTCGGATGGCTCGGGCACCACTTTCTTGTGGACCCATTATTTGGCCAAGACATCACCTGACTGGCAAGAACAGGTGGGTGTAGGCAAAGCCATCAAATGGCCCGTAGGTCATGGGGGCAAGGGCAACGAGGGGGTGGCCGCTAATGTACGCCAGCTACAGTACTCCCTGGGTTATGTAGAGTTTGCCTACGCACTGCAAAATGACCTGTCCTGGGCGCAAATGGAAAATAACGCCGGGCACTACGTAAACCCTAGCGAAGCTAGTTTTGCGGCGGCGGCTGAGCATGCACAATGGACGCAAACACCGGGCATGGGCGTTATTCTGACTGATATGCCTGGTGATGATTCATGGCCCATCACTGCGGCTTCTTTTATCTTGGTACATAAACAACAATCTGATGCCGCCCTAGGAAAGGCTACACTGCAATTTTTTGACTGGGCCTTTGAGCACGGTGCCGAGCTGGCGCGTGCCCTAGACTACGTGCCTTTACCCGATGCAGTGGTGACACAAATCCGCGAGTCTTGGGGGAATGAGGTGTTAGGCCCCGATGGACAGCCCATTTGGACTTCGCACTAAAAAGCTGAATAATAAGCACAATAATCATCAGCCAGCGTAACCCCTGATTGCTCAATGCAATCAGGGGGTGTAGTCTTTGTAGGTTACGCATTTTTTCTGGTTTTTATCTACCTTAGGAGCTTTATTCATGAAAAGGTCAATCCTGGGCGGGCTGATTGCAACCTTGGCCACAGCTGTTTTTGCAGCAGGTCCGGCATTAGCGCAGCAAGAACTCAAAATGGCATATGCCCTGTCCAAAGACTCGCACTATGGCGCGGGTGCTACCGCTTTTGTCGAATCTTTGGCTGACAGCAATAAAAACTTTGTGATCGAAGAGTTCCCTAATAGCGCTTTGGGCGGCGAGCGCGAGGTCATCGAGGGCCTACAATTAGGCACGGTTGATGTCGCCATAGTCTCTACAGGTGCAACACTGAACTTTGTCCCCGAGACCGGTGTATTTGATATTCCCTTTTTATTCCGCGATCTTGACCACGCCCGAGGCGTTCTAGATAGCGACATCGGCCAAGAGATGCTCACTGAATTTCCAAAGCACGGTCTGACCGCATTGGCCTGGGGCGAGCAGGGCTTTAGACACTTGACCAACAGTAAGCGTGCTGTTGAAAATCCCGAGGATATCAAGGGCCTCAAGATCCGCATTACTGAAAACCCCATTCACCTCAAGGCTTTTCGTGAGCTAGGCGTCCAAGCCTCTCCTATGGCCTGGCCCGAGGTCGCCACAGCCCTACAGCAAGGGGCTATTGATGGTCAGGAAAACCCCCTATCCGTGATAGTGTCTGCCAAGCTCTGGCAACTACAAGACCACTTATCCTTGACGGGTCACGTATATGCACCCGCGTTGATTTTGGTTTCACCCCTGGTCTATGACAGCCTCAGTGACGAGGAAAAAGAGCAATTCCTGGCTGCTGGTCAAGCCGCTGCCCAAGCCATGCGCGACTACGTTGATACTGTAGAAAAAGATGGCATCGAAACCCTCAAAGAAAACGGCATGCAGGTCAATGAAGTTGATTATGCCGCCTTTGAAACAGCGGTTGAACCCGTCTACAAGGACTACTACGGCCAGTTTGGTGAAGAGCTCATCGAGTCCATTCGTAATGCTCAATAAGCCATGCTGCGACGTATCGATCATCATCTCTTTCAGGTGATATCAGGGCTCGCCCAACTGCTCCTATGGGTTGCAGTTGCGGCGGGCTTTTACCAAGTGCTATCCCGGTTTGTTTTCCAGTCCCCAGCGGCTTGGTCCGAGGCGCTCACGCGTGCTGCCATTATTTGGACTGTGATGCTTGGTATCTCTTTGGCTTTTCGCGAAGGTGCCATGCTGGGGGTGAATGCCTTGCGCACCAAGCTCGATCAATATGGTCTTGCTCGGTTGCTTGAGTTTATCGTGCTGCTCATTGTGGCGGCTTTTTTATTATTCTTGCTCTGGATCGGTATCCAGATGACCTGGCGTGTGCGCTTTCAGACCATGCCCACTCTGGGTATTTCCATTTCCTGGGTCTATATGTCCATCCCGATCGGCGCAGCCCTTTCTTTTATCGCTGTACTGTGTCACTGGGGTCGTGATTCGTCAGATAAACAATAAAGAGGTAGGTAGATGTCGCAGTTAATGGTGTTGACCATGCTGCTGTTTTTTGGGCTCACGGTGCCTGTCGCTGTTGCCATTGGGCTAGCGAGCATGCTAGGTGTGGGTATGGATGCCCGAATGCCCTGGCTCGTCATTGCCCAGCAGCTGTATGCCTCTTTAGACAAATATCCACTCATGGCGGTGCCCTTTTTTATCCTGGCTGGCAACCTCATGGAGTCCAGTGGTATTTCAGACCGTATGGTCGAGTTCGCCAAAAGCGTGATCGGAGGCATCCAAGGGGGCTTGGCCTGTACTTGTGTGCTGACCTGCATGATTTTTGCTGCTGTGGCTGGCTCAAGCGTGGCCACAACTTTTGCGGTGGGTGCCATTCTCATCCCATCAATGGTGCGTCATGGTTACCCTGCTCCTTTTGCTGCTTCGCTGCAGTCCTCAGCTGCTGAGCTTGGGGTCATTATCCCACCCTCGGTGCCAATGATTCTGTTTGCAGTTTCTACTGATACCTCAGTAGGGGAAATTTTTATTGCCGGGATTGGCCCAGGCTTGCTGATTGTCGCTGCGCTGATGTTTTATGTCTGGCTTTATGCCCGCCGTAATGATTTAGGCAAAGAAGATGGCCTTGGGCGTTTACCATTGTGGCAATCACTTAAGCAAGCTTGGTGGGCACTATTAATGCCCGTCATCATTTTAGGCGGGATCTACGGCGGTATATTTACCCCGACCGAAGCCTCTGCAGTTGCAGTTATTTACGCTTTATTCGTCGGTATTTTCATTTATAAGCGCATTGATTTCAAAGTGCTGCGGCAAACATTCCGCCGTTCGGTCATTGCAACTGCTGTGATCATGTTTATCATGGCCAACGCCGGCGTTTTCGGTTTTTTGCTAAACCGTGCCGGTGTACCCATGGCATTGGGTAATTGGCTGACCGAAGTTTTTTCCAATGAATATAGTTTTTTGCTAGGGGTCAACATCGCTTTATTTGTGATTGGGATGTTTATCGAGACCTCGGCATCTATTGTGGTGCTCGCACCACTACTGTTACCTGTGGCCATGCAGTTTGGCATCGACCCCGTACATTTTGGCCTGATTATGGTGGTCAATCTGGCACTGGGTATGGTCACCCCTCCTTTTGGCGTTAACCTGTTTGCTGCCAGTCAGGTAGCTCAGGTCCCCATCGAGCGCATGATTCGCTCGCTACTGCCGTTTGTCGCAGTCATACTGACTTGTTTGTTGGTCATCACCTACTGGCCTGATTTATCCTTGCGCTTGCGCGATCTGGTTTACCGATAAAAATTACAGGAGACTCACTGTGGCATTACATGACAAAAACAGTATTCGTAAAAACCTGCTTGATGATATTTACGCTTCTTCTGATCTCTCGGTGACATTACCTAAATACCAAATGCCCAGCACAGAGCAGGATCCTCGTCATGCCTACCAAGTCGTTCACGACGAACTCATGCTCGATGGTAACTCGCGCCAAAATCTGGCTACTTTTTGCCAGACCTGGGCCGAGGATGAGGTCCGCAAGCTCATGGATGAGTGCATCGACAAAAATATGATCGACAAGGATGAATACCCACAAACTGCCGAGCTGGAGTCTCGCTGTGTGCATATGCTGGCTGATTTGTGGCACTCACCCGAAGCAGCAAACACGTTAGGTTGTTCGACGACGGGCTCTTCCGAGGCCGCCATGTTGGGCGGTCTGGCCCTCAAATGGGCATGGCGCAAGGCGCGCCAGGCACAGGGCTTGCCCACTGATAAGCCCAACCTCATCTGCGGACCGGTGCAAATCTGCTGGCATAAATTTGCCCGCTACTTTGATGTAGAGCTGCGCGAGGTTCCGCTTGAGGACGGGCATTTGGGCCTGACACCCGAAGAAGTCATCAAGCGTTGTGATGAAAACACCATCGGTGTCGTGCCTACCCTGGGCGTGACTTTTACTTGCCAATACGAGCCTGTCAAAGAAATTGCGCAGGCACTGGACAAGCTCGAGCAGGATACCGGACTGAACATACCTATCCATGTAGATGCGGCCAGCGGCGGTTTTTTGGCCCCTTTCTGTGCTCCAGAATTAGAATGGGATTTCCGTATTCCACGCGTACATTCCATCAATACCTCGGGGCATAAATTTGGTCTGGCACCACTTGGGGTGGGCTGGGTGATTTGGCGGGATGCACAATGCTTGCCCCAAGAATTAATCTTTGATGTCAACTATCTAGGTGGCAATATGCCCACCTTTGCTCTTAACTTCTCGCGTCCAGGTGGACAAATCGTTGCGCAGTACTATAATTTTATTCGCCTGGGCAAAGAGGGCTACACCCGCATCCAGTCTAATTGCTATGATACGACGGAGTATTTAGCAGCTGAAATCAATAAGATGGGGCCTTTTGAGATCCTCTTTGACGGGGACCGCACCAAAGGCATCCCTGCCCTTTCCTGGACCATCAAGGATGAATACAAAGACAAGGTCAATTTCAGCTTATACGACTTTGCGGATCGACTGCGCGTACGCGGCTGGCAGGTGCCTGCCTACTCGATGCCTGCTAATAGACAAGATCTGGTGGTGCAACGTATTTTAGTGCGTCATGGTTTTAGTCGTGATTTAGCCAGCCTGTTAATCGAGGATTTTCATCGGGCGCTAAAATACTTTGAAGAACGCCCGGCCAGCGTCCCACTGACCGAGCAAAAAGCTGGTGGTTTTCATCACTAAAACCTAAAGAGGGCTCTGGGCCACTGGCACAGCACCCTCTTTTTTTAGTAATACTGCCTCTGTGCGTTGGCGCAATGTATCGTAGACAGGCGCGTTGCCCAAACGGTTTGCTACCCACGAGGCTATATACGCCGTCACAATAATCAACAATGCATTGGTATAAGAACCAGTCATCTCAATCATTAAAAAAGCACCGGTCAATGGAGCACGAATACAGGCTCCAAAAAAACCTGCCATGGTCATCGCCAACAGCACCCCCACATGATCTGCAGGTGCCCAGCCCAACAATTTAAATCCAGCGACTAGGTTAGCCCCGGCCAGTGCGCCAATCAGCAAAATAGGCATCAATAAGCCACCCGCCACTCCACTGGCATAACTGACCACAGAAAACAGCATTTTTAGCAGTAGCAACACCAACAGGGCAGTTAAAGGCAGAGCCATATATTCCAGTTGCAGCGCAGAAATCCCAAATCCGACCAACACATTGGGAAACACATAGAGCAAGATTCCAGAGATGAAAAAAGGAATGATCACTCGTAAATGCATGGGCAGCATGCGGGTACGATCTGCCCAGTAGGTCAAGCCAATCAAAATGCGGTTATACAGAACCCCCAGCAGACCCATCGCACCAGCAATCAGCAGCATCAGCCACCATAAGGACCACGGCAGCAATTTGGCAACCTCAAAAGGGAAAACCAAGGGAAAATGAAACACTGATTGCATCACCCAAACAGCGATGAAGCAAGCCAGTAAACAACTGATAATCAAAGAGGGCCGTAATGGTACACGTACCTCTTCGAAGACAAACAAAAAACCAGCAATAGGTGCGCCAAAGGCAGCTGCCAATCCAGCTGCCCCGCCAGTGGCTAGAAAACGACGTGCATGAGCCATTGCATGACTGTGCCAAATACGCCCCACAGCGACCCCAAGGCTGGCCCCCATCATGATACAGGGCCCCTCACGGCCCAAGGACAGGCCCCCAGCCAATGAGGTCAAGGCGCCAAAAAACTTGGTCAGTAGCACCCGCCACCAGTTCATCTGCAAATCACCCCGAATCATGATCTCGACTTGGGGGATACCACTACCGCCAATCAAGCGCTCCCAATGCAAGTACAAAATAGAGAGCAGGGCAAAAACAAGCAACCCTCCAAAAATGATCACCGCCATACCCACCCCTTTATCCAAGGGGTTACCTATGGTACGCACAAAATAAAGGGTGATGTGATCATTTAAATAGCGAAACACCCCCACCACCAGGCCGGTAAACGCGCCTATCAAAAGCGCCTGTATGATTAATAGCAGCCAGCCGGGCTGATCTCCCACAGCATTATTTTTAGTATTCATAAATACAGTGTGTGTTGAGATGAATCAAAAGAAAACCCCTCAGGCCGGTATGACCCAAGGGGCTATTTCAAACAGAATATGCGTCAGGACTTAGTTGCGTTGGTCGCGCTGACGTCCTTGTCTGTTGTTGTCGCCACCTTTTTGGTCGGGGGCCTGAGGACCACCCTGAGCCTCGATACCACCGATAGCCTTCATAGACAAACGCAAACGCCCTTTGTCATCGGCTTCGATCACTTTAACACGAACGTTTTGCCCTACTTTGAGCACGTCGTTAATGTTGTTAATGCGGTAATTGGCGATCTCGGAAATATGCAGCAGACCGTCACGGCCAGGCAATACCTGCACAATGGCACCAAAATCAAGTACCCGTAGTACTGGACCTTCGTAT
>DATGTW010000152.1:0-2126 GCA_035301625.1 Paenalcaligenes sp. | reverse complement strand
AAATGCTCAGAGGGATACCCAATACAGTCGAAGTAGGACCTCGGCCCGAAGCCGGTAGCCAACCTAACCATACCGAAAATAAAAGTATTAAGACCATCCCTTGCCAAAAATTGGGTAATGAAAATCCCAATATGGATGTGTTCATAATGCTTTTACCCACCCAGTCATCTCTGTATAGCCCAGCAATAAGACCCAAGGACAAACCAAAAATACAGGTCAACGTCATGGCTACAACAACCAGCTCTAGGGTGGCCGGAAAACGCTGCAATATTAAAGTTACCGCTGGGATACCATGCACAAAAGAGGTGCCCAGATCACCATGCAGGGCACGCCACAAAAAGATCGCGTATTGTTCCCAGACGGGCTTGTCTAGTCCCAGTCGTGCAACGATTGCATCGCCCTGTTCTTGGCTAACATCAGGGCTGACCAGCAGTTCAATAGGGTCACCCACCGTATAAACGGCAAAGAAAACGACGATTGAGACCGCAAATAAAACTAAAATGCTTTGAAACAATCGGCGGACAATGAAAATTGCCAAGAGAACACTCCTGTGTAGCAGCGAGCATCTTTTGCCATAGGCATCCGTGTGGGAGCCTATGGCAGAAAGAACGCTCAGGAGGAATTACGTTTGTTATGGATGAATTAGTCTTTATTTAACTTGGCATGTGTGGCCATGGTGCGCTGATCCGCGCGACCTTCGTAGCTGATATCAGGACGGAATGCCCAAATGCCGCTCTCGAAGTGCAAGGGGATATGGGCCATATCATCAAGAGCCATTTGTACAGCCTGTTGCAATAGCTGGCTGCGTTGTTCGTCATCCAGAGTGCGCGTAGCTTCTATAAAGGTTTCATCTAATTCGGGATTCGAATAGCCGCCGTAATTACTGCCACCAACGCCTAGGTCGGCATTGGTTGTGGTTACCCAATACTGTAGATAGTTACTAGCCTCACCGGTTTCAGAGCCCCATCCTCCTAAAGATGCACTGAATTCACGTTTGGCTCGTTTGGGAAAATAAACCGAGCTAGTCATCGTATCAACATTAGTTTTAATACCGATACGGCTGAGGTATTGGGCGACCGCCTGAGTTAATTGGGCATCATTGATGTATCGATCATTAGTGGCCGATAAGGTTAATTCAAAACCGTCAGGATAGCCTGCTTCTGCCAATAGCTCTTTGGCTTTCTCTGGGTTGTATTCGGGGATGGTTGCGTCCTCGATGGTGCCAAACATTCCTTTTGGTAGGTACTGTGTGGCGGGTTCGGCAACCTCATCCATGATGCGGTCTACGATTGTTTCGCGGTCAATGGCCATGGAAATTGCCTGGCGCACTTTGGGGTTTTGCAGCGGATTATCACCCTGGGGTGATTTTACAAATGGGCTATCATCACGCCCCACATCTAGTTGGAAAAACATGATGCGCACCGAAGGCTTGATCTCATAGGCAAAATTGCCTTCTTCGATCCGCTTGATATCTCGTGCTGCAGGGTTTTCTATCAAGTCAAAATCACCTGCTAGCAAACCAGTCAGCCGAGGGCCCGCACTGGGCGCTGCGGTCATGCGTACCTCGGACCAATCTGGCAGCTCGCCGCCCCAGTAGTCATCATTACGTTCTAAAATAATAGTGCCGCCTTTATCGTACTGTTTGAGTGTGTACGGACCGGTTCCCATTACTAAGTCGCCCTGGTTAAAGTCATTGACAGTAGGCCAACTGCTGGTGACGCCGCAATCGCCGTCCTGTTCATACTCTAGGGTGTCAAACTCGGCGATACCGCTCCAGATCATGGGCACGCGCGCTAATTCATTAGGTAGTACTGGATAGGGTGAGGCGGTTTTTAGATGTACAGTTTTAGCGTCTGGCGCCTCGATAGACTGGATCCTACGTGCAACATTGGTTAAGCCAGTACCAATGGCAGTTTCGTTATTTAAAATGCGACAAAACGAATAAATCACGTCTTGTGCCGTAAAGGGGTCACCGTTAGAAAATTTGGCTTGCTCATCCAAGTAAAAAGTCCAAGTGGTGTCATCTGTCGCTTCCCATTTTTGGGCCAGAGCCGGTTGCAGCTCCATATCAGGGCTCATTTTGACGAGCCCCTCAAAAATATGAGAGATCAACGCTTCGTTTGGGG
>DATGTW010000151.1:0-2849 GCA_035301625.1 Paenalcaligenes sp. | reverse complement strand
AGAGCTCGATACCCTGCTAGATAAAATCAATGCCGCGGGGTATGGCCTGACCTTTGGTGTGCACTCGCGCATCGACGAACATATAGACGCCCTCACACAACGCATTCATGCGGGTAATATCTATGTCAATCGCAATATCGTGGGTGCCATTGTTGGCGTACAGCCTTTTGGTGGCGAGGGGTTGTCCGGTACCGGACCCAAAGCAGGCGGCCCTTTATATTTAAACCGTCTGCTCAGCCAACGCGCTGAACCCATTCATTTAGATGGGCAGGTTGAAACCTTTGCTTTTAATTCTGTCTTGGCCAACTATCTGCACTGGCTGGAGCAATCCCCCCTAGAAAGTGCGCAACAAGCCCTGCCTGGGGTGCAAAAAATACAAGCCAACAGTCTCTTTGGCAAACAAACTGAATTACCCGGTCCCACCGGCGAACTCAATATTTATCGGCTCCTGGGTCGTGGCACTATTATCTGCCTGCCGGCGACCGAATACGGGTTGCTGATTCAAATAGGCACAGCGCTAGCTACGGGTAATGACCTAATTCTATGCGCCCATCAGGGCGAGGCGCTGCCTGCCGAGGCGCTCACCCGATTGGTTAATGCCCTGCCCGAATCTGTTCAAGAACAAATCAGTTTCGCCCCCGATTTATCTCAAGCACTCAATGGCCGCATGGGCGGCGTGCTTTTTGAAGGGGCACATGATGAGCTCAACACATTGGCTCAAAAGCTAACCAATCACCCAGGACCCATCCTACAACCCCAAGGCTACACCCCACAGGAATTATTGTCGGGGCAATATTACCGCCAAGAACTATTACTGGCCGAACGCTCCTTGAGTATCAACACCGCAGCTGCGGGCGGTAATGCCACCCTGATGGCGGTCATCTAAAACGTTCAACGCATACTACGAACAGCACAAACCACAAACAAGCAAACTCAACACCAAAGGAGAACACTATGCAAGCTGTTGGTACACAGATCACCAGTATGTTTGTGATCTATATCGTCGGCATGTTGCTCATTGGCTGGCTGGGCTATCGCGCGACCAGCGATTTATCAGACTATATTCTAGGGGGGCGCCGTTTGGGCGCTTTTGTTGTAGCCTTGGCCGCCGGTGCATCAGACATGAGTGGCTGGTTACTCATGGGGCTACCCGGCGCGGTTTATAACGATGGTATTTCGGCCTCTTGGATTGCGATTGGCCTGACCATAGGTGCCTACCTCAACTGGCGTTTCGTCGCCGCTCGATTACGTGTCTACACCGAACAGTCAGACGATGCACTCACACTACCTGATTTTTTTGCTCATCGCTTTGAGGATCGCGGCAATATACTGCGCATCGTTTCAGCCATCGTTATTTTAATCTTTTTTACGCTGTATTGTGCCTCGGGCGTCGTCGCAGGTGCACGCCTATTTGAAAGCATGTTTGGTCTGTCCTACCCCGCCGCGATATGGATAGGTGCATTTTGTACCATCGGCTATGTATTTATCGGCGGCTTTTTAGCTGTCAGCTGGACCGACACGGTACAGGCCTCGTTAATGTTTACGGCTTTAATCCTCACCCCACTGATCGTCATTCAACAAGCCGGGGGCTTTGGCGAGGCCAATGCAGCTGTGCAAGCCATTGACCCTGCCCTGCCCGACATCTTTTACGATATGTCGACCATTGGCATCGTGTCATTGCTAGCATGGGGACTGGGCTACTTTGGCCAACCCCATATTCTGGTGCGTTTTATGGCCGCTGACTCGGTCAATACCATCCCCAACGCGCGTCGCATCAGCATGACCTGGATGATCCTCTGTCTAACAGGCGCAGTAGCCGTGGGTTATTTTGGGATTGCTTATTTCTCAGCCAACCCAGATCAAGCCGCCGGCGTGACGGCCAACTCGGAACGTGTCTTTATCGAGCTTTCTATCCTACTCTTTAACCCCTGGATTGCGGGTATTTTATTGGCCGCCATTTTAGCTGCCGTGATGAGTACCTTGTCCGCACAGCTGTTGGTATGCTCGAGCTCCCTGACTCAGGATATTTATAAAACCTTTATCCGTCGCGATGCCTCGCAACCGGAACTCGTCTGGTTTGGTCGCGCCATGGTGCTCTTTATTGCATTGATTGCCATCTGGCTGGCCTGGAATCCTGACAGCCTGGTTCTGTCCATGGTGAGCTACGCTTGGGCTGGGTTTGGGGCAGCTTTTGGCCCAGTCATCATTCTTTCGTTAGTCTGGCGCCGCATGACCCGCAATGGCGCACTGGTCGGCATGATTGTCGGTGCCGTCGTGGTCTTGGTCTGGAATCACTACGAGTGGCTCTCCCTCTATGAAATCGTGCCTGGCTTTGTCCTGGCCACGCTGAGCATCATAATCGTTAGCTTGCTCGACAAACAACCCAGCGATTCTATGACCTTGGTCTTTGACCAAGTCCAAGAAGAAATGCGCCATGCCAAACACTAACCCATGCTGGTTATTTACTTAGCTTGCTACCTCTATTAAATCAACATAAAAAAGGGCTCCCTGCGGGGAGCCCAATCTAAGAAATCACCCTCAATCGAAGTGCGTTAAATACCACCGAAACCGAGCTTAAACTCATCGCCACCGCAGCAAACATGGGTGAGAGCAACAACCCGAAAAACGGGTACAACACCCCTGCGGCCAACGGTACACCCAACCCGTTATACAGCAGAGCAAAGCCCAAATTTTGTTTCATATTGGCGATGGTTTTGTTAGATAACTCGCGAGCGATCCAGATACCCCTCAAATCACCTTTGACCAGCGTGATTTTGGCACTGCTCATGGCCACGTCTGTACCTGTTCCCATGGCAATACCCACGTTGGCTTTGGCCAATGCGGGGGCA
>DATGTW010000150.1:0-11531 GCA_035301625.1 Paenalcaligenes sp. | reverse complement strand
TTGGGAAAATGAATTGCTTTTCAGGATCACTATGGGTGATGGGATTGAAATTTTGCCCAAGATATCGGATTCAGATTTTGGCTTGTGGTTTAATCACAAGGGTTTTTATATGTTTGAATCCGAACAAAATACGATTGCTCTTATTAAAAACGCTATGGAGCAAATAGATAGCTATATAGATAGAGGTATGGGTTTTGATGACCCAGAACAGCAACGCGAGTTTATACGCAAAATCCGTAAAAATATCCGCATCATATCTTTAAATGTGGGCGATTTATTCAATAAACAGAGTAAGTTAGAGTCTGGTCGTGATGAACTAACAAGATTACTGAGTCGAAAATTCTTGCCCGTTATTATTAATAAAGAGATTAATTACTCGATAAAAAATAGAAAGCCTTTTGCAGTCTTAGCAATTGACATTGATTATTTCAAGACTATCAATGATACCTATGGGCATGAGGCAGGTGATACGGTATTAGCGCAGTTGGGGGTGTTGTTAACACAAAAGGCACGTGCTGGAGATTATGTGTTTAGGGTTGGTGGTGAGGAATTTATTATTATTTTGGTGGATATTAAACACCAAAGGAATGCTGTCCGAGTTGCCAATAGTTTGCGTGAAAGTATAGAAACAGAATCTTTTATGACATCTAAAGGTGCCTTAAATATAACTTGTAGTATTGGGGTTATTATGCACGATGGTCATCCAGACTATATTCGTTTGCTAAATGACGTAGATCAAGCCCTATATGATGCTAAAAACAAGGGCAGAAATCAGGTGGTAGTTAGAGAGTAATGAAAGATAAATTATTTATTTTTTGCCAATATATTTTGCCCAAAAAATTGTTGACCCGAGTTTTGGGGTGTTTGGCGTCTTTTAGAGGGGGGTGGTTAACCCATCAGGTCATACGTGCGTTTGTAAAAAAATATCAGGTCGATCTTTCTGAGGCAGAGCGCGAACAGGTCATCGACTATCATAGTTTTAATGACTTTTTTACACGAACTCTCAAAGCAGATAGCAGGCCGTTGGCAGAGAGTGGTTTAATTAGTCCTG
This sequence comes from Paenalcaligenes sp., assembly GCA_035301625.1. GTDB lineage: Bacteria > Pseudomonadota > Gammaproteobacteria > Burkholderiales > Burkholderiaceae_B > Paenalcaligenes. Next base: position 10,480 of record DATGTW010000150.1, on the reverse strand, counting down.
TTGATGGGCGTATTAGCCAATTAGGGGTGATTAAAGAGTCGCAGTTGTTGCAGGCCAAGGGCAAGTATTATTCTTTGGAGCAGTTGTTGGCGGGTGATGATGTGACCCCCTTTAAAGAGGGCCGTTTCGCTACTTTATATCTCAGCCCCCGTGATTACCATCGTATCCATATGCCTTGTTCAGGGACTTTAACCCGTATGGTTCATGTGCCTGGTGATCTATTTTCTGTCAATCCGGTGACAGCTCAAAATATTGAAGGGTTATTTGCCCGTAATGAACGTGTCATTTGTTATTTTGAGTCTTCCGAGGTGGGGCGGTTCGCGATGGTATTGGTAGGCGCTACTGTAGTGGGCAGTATCAAGACGACGTGGCATGGCGTAGTGAATCACAAACGGCCGGGTCATATTCGTTATTGGAATTATGATCATCAGCCTTTGGTGTTGCACCAAGGGCAGGAAATGGGTCAATTTCTATTAGGCTCTACAGTGGTCCTGTTATTTGAGCCTGGTGTTATGGATTTTGTGGCTAATTGGCAGGCAAGCAGCCCGATTAAAATGGGTGAGGCTATGGGTGAGCTGCTATTTTCCAATACAAAAACTGGAAAAGATTTCTCCAAGTAAATCGTCACTACTAAATTCGCCTGTGATGGCCTCGAGTTCTGTATGAGCCAGGCGCAATTCTTCGGCAAATAAATCCAGTATTTGATCGTTATGTTGGGCGTGTGCTGCTGCCAATTGTAGGTGTTCGGCACAGCGCTGCAGCGCCTGTAGGTGACGCTCACGTGCGAGCCATGGGGATTCAGTAATGGTGGACCAACCTGCGATATCTAAAAGCTTTTGACGTAGCGTGTCCAGGCCCTGACCAGTCAATGCAGAAATTAATAATACTTTATGGTTTTGAGTGCTTTGCTCTGTTTGCCATTGCTCGAGTTGGGTACGTGTGTCGTCGTCTACGAGGTCTATTTTATTGCAGACCGTTAAAATAGGTGTTTGTTCAGGAAACTGTGCGCGTAGCTCTTCCTCTGCAGCTGTATAGGTACTGCGAGCATCAATCAGATGTAGGATGACGTGGGCGCGGTGTATTTCTTGCCAACTGCGGTCAATACCGATGCGTTCAACTTGGTCTTGGGCTTCGCGCAGGCCTGCTGTATCGGTGATGTGGATGGGTACCCCATTGATATGAATGGTTTGACTGAGTCTGTCGCGGGTGGTGCCAGCAATGTCTGTAACAATAGCAATTTCATCCCCAGCCAGAGTATTGAGTAAGCTTGATTTACCGACATTGGGCTGCCCAGCCAAGACTACCTGTAATCCATCACGTAGTACTTGGCCTTGTTTGGCTTGGGCAAAAATACTGTCAACTTGCTGTTGTATTTGTTGTAGTTGTTCTGCAGCCTGGTATTTTTCTAAAAAGTCGATTTCTTCTTCGGGAAAATCTAAAGTAGCCTCGACCAACATGCGCAGGTGAATGATTTGCTGAGCGAGCTGATTGATTTCTTTTGAAAAGGCACCACTAAGTGAAGCCATGGCCCCTTTGGCTGCAGCGCTTGAGCTGGCGTCAATGAGGTCGGCCACAGCTTCGGCTTGGGCTAAGTCCAGTCGATTATTTAAAAAAGCCCGTTGGGTGTATTCGCCGGGTTGAGCCAGGCGTATGTGATAAGGTTTACCTACTTCTAGGCAACGCTCAAGCACGCGGCGTAAAACTGCCGGGCCACCGTGCCCCTGTAGTTCGAGTACATCTTGACCTGTGTAGGATTGGGGGCCAGGAAAGTATAAAGCAATCCCTTCGTCGATGGGTGCTTGTTGGGCATCGTTAAAGTCCAGAAAGTGGGCGTGTCGGGGCTGGAGATCGCGTTGGAAAAAGTCCTGAATAAAGGGTTTCAGATTGACCCCCGAGATACGGACAATGCCAATGCCACCACGACCGGGCGCGGTGGCAATAGCTGCGATAGGATAATTGTCAAAGGCCATAATTATTCACAAGTGAATACTTAGCCTACCTTTTTAGCCGCCTCATCTCTATTGATGCGTCGAGTGATGTATTGCTGTTGTGCGATGGACAGCGCGTTGTTGACTACCCAGTACAACACTAGACCAGCGGGGAAGAAGAACATCATCCCCCCGAATACCAGCGGCATAATCATCATGATGCGGGCTTGCATTGGATCCGGAGGTGTTGGGTTTAAGCGGATCTGCAAGAACATGGTAGCCATCATGATGGCAGGCAGGATGAAATAAGGATCGGGAGCTGCCAGGTTTTTAATCCACAGGATCCAGGGGGCACCACGCATTTCTACACTGCCCAGTAAAACCCAATACAAGGCGATAAAGACCGGGATCTGTACCAGCATGGGTAAACATCCCCCCAGCGGATTAATTTTTTCGTTTCGGTACAACTCCATCATGGCCTGATTCAGCTTGGCACGATCGTCGCCATATTTTTCACGCAGTGCTTGCATTCGTGGCGTGACTTGCTTCATACGGGCCATGGAACGATAGCTGGCTGCAGACAAGGGGTAGAAAATAAGCTTGATTAATACGGTCAGGACCACAATGGACCAGCCCCAGTTACCAATAATGCTGTGAATCCAGGTCAGGATGGTAAAGAGGGGCTTGGAAATAATGGTCAACCAGCCATAATCAACTACCAGATCCAGTCCAGGTGCCAACTCGGCCATGGCCTGTTGATCTTGGGGACCGACCCATAGGTGACCTGTCACGGTTTTTTGTGCGTGGGGCTCGATAGTGCCAATAGACTCGATTGCACGTGCTACATAGCGGTTTTCACCAACTTTAAGGATTTCATTGGTGCGTTTGACACCCTGAGGTGGAACCCAAGCCGTAGCAAAATAGTGTTGCACGAAGCCGATCCAACCATTATCTGCTTCGTCTACAAAGCTGGCTTTGTTTTTATCCAAGTCTGAAAACGAAACTTTTTCAAATTCTTTGATATCGGAATACACCACAGGCCCATTAAAGGTGCGGTATAAGCGCGAGGAATCTGGTGGGCTATTGCCATCGCGTTCAAGTTGGAAATAAATGGATGGATCGATGGGTTGATCGGTCAGGTTTTCAATGTCGTAGCTAACCTCGATGTCGTAACTATTCTCTTTGAGTCGGTAGGTTTTCAGAACACGCACTGCATCAGTTTGCGCTTCGAATACGACATCAATCGTGCCGGTTTCGGTATTGCTTTGTTCTGAAACCAGGCGATAGGGCATCAGATGATTGGGGTATTCTTGAGCATCTGCACCAATAATGCCGGATTGAGCTAGATAAGTACTGTCTGCAGTGCGACTGAGCAGCGGCATAGCGGCTTGTTTGTCGCCAGGTGCCTCGTAGCGAATGAGATCTGCCTGTATCAGCTGTGCTCCGACCGTATCAAAAGTCAGATTAAAGACCTCGGTCGTGATATTTACGAGCTCTGCATCAGGCTTGTCCTGACCTTCTTGGGGGACTTGGGCGCTAGAGGCGGGCTCTTTGGGTTGCTCGGCGCGGGGGATGCTTGCATCTGCAGCTTGGGGGGAGGAATCAGCACTGTCTTGAGTACTGTCTGTGTTTTGGTCTTGAGCAACACTTTCCTCGGCTGGCAGGGTGCCGAAAATCGACGGTCTACCGTTGTGTGTTTGCCAATTATTCCATAGCAAAAGTACAGAGAAAGCGAATATCAACCAAAGGATGGTACGTCGAATATCCATAGCACCTGATGAGAGAAAAATGCGAGGTTAAGGCATATATAAAGCGAAATGTAAATAAAAAATTATTTACTGCTGTGTTTGTGAGATTGCGAGAGCATGTGATTAACAGGAGGTACTGGATCATAACCACTGCTACCCCAAGGATGGCATCGGAATAAACGTCGTCCTGTGAGTGCCAATCCTTTGAGGGCACCATGTGTTTGTATGGCTTGGATGCTATAGCTTGAACACGTGGGGTGAAAACGACAACTGGGCTTTAGCCAAGGGCTAATGACATACTGATAAAAACGTATGCAGCCGATCAATATTTTGCTAAGCATGGTTTCGTTTCACCTGTTTAAGGTGCCAGTTGAGCTCTTTCCACAAACGTTTCCTGAGCTGTGTTAAAGAGGACTTGGGTATGGGTCGGTGTACACGTACGACAAGGTCGATAGGTGGCAATTGAACGCGGTTGTGCTGAAACCAAGCCCGTACGACGCGTTTTACTGTGTTACGAGTAATAGCTTTGGCAGCAAAACGTTTGGCCACAATGATGCCTAGACGCGCCGTGGTTTGCTCGGGAACGGGCTTTTTTGGGGTGTGAAAAACAAACAAAACCCCTCGTGACAGACGGCGCCCTTGTAGCGCACGTTTGTAATCCGAGGGGCTTTGCAGACGCACAGCCGGTGGGAATGAAGTGCCCAGATGGTCTTTTGTCGTCTGCACTACAAACCCCCTGACCCAGGGTCAAGTCGCAATTTAAACGGCCAAGCGTTTGCGACCTTTTCTGCGACGAGCATTTAAAACAGCACGCCCACCACGGGTCTTCATGCGCGCTCTAAAGCCGTGCGTACGCTTGCGGCTGGTAACTGAAGGTTGAAATGTGCGTTTCATGATCTTTACTAAAAATTAAAAGCAAACCAATAGGTGCCTGATTGGGCTGCATAAAAACACCCAAGGATAATAGGCACGCAACATGGGAAAATAAAGTTAAGATGCCTATTTCAACAAATTTTACTCGTAACGTCAACGACCTGATGTAAAAGTCAATGTTAGAATGGTCTCGGCAGGGTGTGAATAAATCGTTTATCATAGGACAAGCCCTGTGGATAACTACTTTTCTTTGCTGGTTTTGCACAGGCGCTCTTGTCACCTTTAAATGCCTTTCTTGTCTTGATGCTAATGAATGAATTCTGGTCGTCCTGTGTGCAGCAGCTTTCCCAAGAGCTACCGCCGCAGCAGATTAATGCGTGGATTGAGCCATTGGAACCCCTTGATTTTGATGAGGAAAATGGGGTTCTAACGATGGCTGCGCCCAATCGTTTTAAATTGGATTGGGTGCGTAAAAATTTTGCCGCGCGCATCCAAGAGTTGGCCACTGCCTGGTTTGATCAATCGGTGCAATTGGCGCTCGAGCTCTCGCAGTCTTCGGTGCAGCCTCAGCCGGGTGTCAGCGCGGCAACATTATTTCAACAGCAAGCAGCAGCGCATAGCGCTGATTCAGCTGTCGTGTCAGGTCATCCAGGTGCCACAATCAATGGTCAGGACCAGGCTGTTCCTCATGGGGATGTTGCGTCAACAGGGCACCATGGTTCTATGGTTAATGCAGGGACCCATGCAGCAACACAAACGGCTGCCGATTTAGCGGAAACCCTTTACGAGCGTTCACGCCTGAATCCCGAATTGACCTTTGATAATTTTGTCACAGGACGTGCTAACCAGTTGGCTCGTGCTGCAGCTTTGCAGGTGGCAGAAAATCCGGGCGTTTCATATAACCCCTTGTTCCTTTACGGGGGTGTGGGGTTGGGTAAAACCCACTTAATTCATGCTATTGGCAATGCTTTGTTGACTACGGGTAAAGGCAAGCGTGTACGTTATGTTCATGCGGATCAGTATGTCTCGGATGTCGTTAAAGCATACCAACGTCGTGCTTTTGATGAGTTCAAGCACTATTATCATTCTTTAGATCTGTTGCTTATTGACGATATTCAGTTTTTTGCCGGTAAAAACCGTACTCAAGAGGAATTCTTTTATGCCTTTGAGGCGATGGTAAATCAACGTAGTCAAATCATAATCACTTCGGATACCTACCCCAAAGAGTTATCCAATATTGATAATCGATTGATTTCACGTTTTGATTCAGGTTTGACCGTGGCTATTGAGCCCCCTGAACTCGAAATGAGGGTAGCAATTTTATTGCGGAAATCTCAGCATGAGGGGATCGACATGCCCGAAGAGGTAGCGTTTTTTATTGCCAAGCATTTACGCAGTAATGTACGCGAACTCGAGGGGGCGCTACGCAAGGTATCAGCCTTTGCCCGTTTCCATGGCAAAAATGTGCTCACGGTAGAGATGTGCCGCGAGGCCCTAAAGGATTTACTCTCTGTGTTCAATGGGCAAATCACCGTAGAGAATATTCAAAAAACAGTCGCAGATTATTATAAAATCAAGGTCGCGGATATGTATTCCAAACGCCGCCCTGCCAATATCGCATTGCCACGACAAATTGCCATGTACCTGGCAAAGGAGCTTACCCAAAAAAGTCTGCCCGAAATTGGCGAGCTGTTCGGTGGGCGTGACCATACCACCGTGTTGTACGCGGTGCGCAAAATCAGCGAGGCTCGTGCCAAGCAAAATGATCTCAACCATTCGCTACACGTTTTAGAACAAACCCTGAAAGGATAAATAATGCTACTTGTACAAGCCACCCGCGATGCGTTGCTAAAGACTCTGTCAACAGTGGTCGGTATTGTAGAGCGTCGGCAGACCCTGCCTATTTTGGCCAATGTCCTGATTTCCAAGCAGGGCCAAGAGGTTTCCTTTATGGCCAATGATATGGAAATGCAAATTACTACTCGGGCTGATTTCGGTGTGGATGATAGCCAAGAGCAAACCACGGTGGCAGCACGGGTTTTGTTGGATATTTTGCGCGCCATGCCCGAGCTCGAAGAGGTGGGGTTACGTTTGCAAGATAATAAACTCATTGTGCAATCAGCGCACAGCCGTTTTGCATTGCAGACGATGGATGCCGCAGGTTATCCCAGTATGACCTCGCCCGAGCAATGGCCTACCACGATTACGCTGTCGCAAAGAAAGCTCAAGCAATTGCTTGGAACAGTGTATTTTGCCATGGCCCAACAAGACATCCGTTATTACCTCAATGGCATGTTATTGGTAATCGAGCCAGGTTGGCTGCGTACGGTTGCTACTGATGGCCACCGCCTGGCACATAATGCCACTGAAATTCAGGGGGCTGAACAATCCATGGATGTCATTGTGCCACGCAAAACCGTGATGGAGATGCAGCGCTTGCTCAGTGACGATGAGGATGAAACCGTAGATATTAGTGTTTCTGATGGTCAGATTCGCTTTTTCTTCTCAGGGGTAGAGCTCATCAGTAAATTGGTTGAGGGTAAATTCCCCGATTACACGCGTGTGATTCCATCTAATTACAGTCGTCATTTTCTTATCAGCCGCGAGCAATTACAAAGCAGTTTGCAGCGGGCAGCTATTTTGACCTCGGACAAATTCCGTGGGGTGCGTATTCAGTTGGAAAAAGATCAAATGAAAATCTCAGCAACCAACACCGAACAAGAAGAAGCCCGCGAAGATCTACAAATAGAATACGCTTATGAGCCTTTGGATGTAGGCTTTAATGTCAACTATCTACTCGATGTGCTGAGTAATTTACGCACAGACGAGGTGCGCTGGTCAGTGCACCCAGATGCAAACGCCTCTGTTCTGGTGACTATCCCCGAGCAAGAATCTTTCCAATATGTGGTGATGCCAATGCGCATTTAATTTGATTGGGGTCGTGGTCGACCCTGCGCTACAGCTAATCATTGCGTTTGCACACAACATAATTTAGATAAAGGTATTTTTATATATGACCGCAGAACATACTTCTGGCAACGAAAATAATTACGGTGCTGAATCAATCAGGATGCTCCGAGGCCTAGAGGCCGTACGCAAGCGTCCGGGCATGTATATCGGTGATACCCAAGATGGCACAGGCTTGCACCATATGGTGTTTGAGGTTTTGGATAATGCCATTGACGAGGCCTTAGCCGGCTATTGTGATGAAATTATAGTGACTATCCACGCTGATAATAGCCTTTCAGTGTGTGATAACGGTCGTGGCATTCCTACTGATATTCACCAGGATGACGAAGAGCAGCGTAGTGCTGCTGAAATCGTCATGACCGAACTACACGCTGGGGGTAAATTTGACCAAAACAGCTATAAAGTATCTGGTGGTTTGCACGGGGTAGGGGTGTCTTGTGTGAATGCTTTGTCCGAATGGCTCGAGTTGTCTATCTGGCGCGATGGTAAAGAGCATTTCCTGCGCTTTAATCGCGGCGAGCGCGAGGCACCTTTGCATGTAATTGGTGATGCGGACAAGACCGGGACCTGTGTGCACTTTTTAGCTGACAAAGAAATCTTTAGTCAGGTTAATTTTCAATACGATGTATTGGCTAAACGCTTGCGTGAACTGTCCTTTTTGAATAATGGTGTGCGCATTCGCTTGGTAGATGAGCGTCAGGGCAAAGAAGAAAATTTTGCCTTTCTGGGTGGTGTTAAAGGTTTTGTCGAATACATCAACCGTTCTAAAACGGTTTTGCATGAAGACATCTTTTCTGTATCGATGACGTCTTCTGCTGGTGGGGTCGAGGTTTTGGTTGAGGCTGCCTTGCAGTGGAACGACAGCTACAGTGAAACGGTGCTTTGTTTTACCAACAATATTCCCCAGCGTGATGGGGGCAGTCACCTCACAGGCCTCAGAACTGCGATGACTCGGGCACTGAACAAATATATCCACGATAATGAGCTCGCCAAGCGCGCTCGTGTGGAAACTACTGGGGACGATATGCGCGAGGGCCTGACCTGTGTGCTTTCTGTTAAAGTTCCCGAGCCCAAATTTAGTGGCCAAACCAAAGATCGGCTGATTTCCAGTGAGGTTCGCCCTGCGGTGGACGATGTAATTAGCCAGACTCTGGAAACATGGTTATTAGAAAGCCCTGCTGATGCACGTGCAGTGACCAGCAAAATCATCGAGGCGGCCCGTGCCCGTGAGGCGGCGCGCAAAGCGCGCGAAGTCACGCGACGTAAAAGTGTGCTCGAGGGGGCAGGCTTGCCCGGTAAATTGGCTGATTGCCAAGAGCGTGATCCCGCTAAATCCGAGCTATACATCGTAGAAGGGGACTCGGCTGGTGGTTCAGCCAAACAGGGCCGCGATCGTAAATTCCAGGCGATTTTACCTTTACGTGGCAAAGTCCTCAACGTGGAAAAAGCACGCTTTGATCGCTTGATTGCCAGTGAGCAAATTACCACTTTGATTACGGCTTTGGGAACCAGTATCGGGCCCGATTTTGATATTGATAAACTGCGCTATCACCGTATCATCATCATGACTGATGCGGATGTTGATGGGGCGCATATTCGTACTTTGTTGTTGACATTGTTTTATCGTCAAATGCCTGAACTCGTTGAGCGTGGCCATATTTATATTGCTCAACCCCCGCTTTATAAAGTTCGGGTAGGGCGTACCGAGCGTTACCTCAAGGATGATGCCGAAGAGGCTCAATTCATGCTGGGGTTGGCGTTGCAAAATTCGGCCATCCTACCGCGTGAGGGCGCTGCCCTGATAGAGGGGAATGCGTTAGAAGAGCTCATACGTCAGTATGTGTTGGCGGATCAAATCATTTATCGTCAGGGTCGTTGGTTTGACAGTGATGCATTGTCTGCCATTGCCGAAGGGGTCAAAATTGATCTCAGCAGCCCTGAGCAGGCCCAAGCATCAGCGCAGGCCTTGGCTGAGCAGATAGTCGATCCCGCAAATCCGCATCTAGTTCAGGTCGAGGCAGCACAAAACAGCGAGACCGAACAATGGCAGGTCGTGGTCAAGCGCTTATTACACGGCAATATCAAGGTCAGTGTTTTTGATGCTGATTTTGTATTGAGCGCGGATTACACCACGCTGGAGCAGGCGGGTGATACCTTGATGGGGTTGATAGGTCCTGGAGGCATGGTTTATCGTGGCGAGGGTGAGCGTCGTAAAGAGCAACCCATCAGCCATTTCCGTGATGCGGTTCGCTGGTTGCGTCAGGAAGCCGAACGCGGTGTGGTCAAACAACGCTACAAAGGGCTTGGCGAGATGAATCCTGAACAACTTTGGGAAACTACAATGGATCCCTCGGCGCGTCGTTTGCTCAAGGTAAAAATAGAGGATGCTATTGCTGCGGATGAAATCTTTACTACCCTCATGGGTGACGAGGTTGAACCCCGTCGAGCTTTTATCGAAGAACATGCTTTGCAAGCAGGGAATATCGATATTTAATACCTGATTATTTATTATCTAATCGGTAATTACTGTAAATATAAAAGCGCAGTGGTTTAAAGACCGCCGCGCTTTTTTACATCAAATTAATGTCAGGATTATTGGGCTGATTAAATATCGATGCGTTTGTAGCGTATCAAGATGATGCCAATGATGCCCACAAACAGTAGTATCCATGCAGCCGAGGTCCAGCCAAAAAATTGTGTTGACCAGCCCGCGAGCAAAGGCCCAAAACTTTGACCCATGTTGCTGCCTTGCATGATGAGTCCTACCGTAATAGGGATGGCAATGGGAGTAGGGGAAACAATAGGTGCAGAGGACAATACCGAGGTGGGGATAATACCACCTACGCCAGCAAAGATAATGCACAAGATGGCGATAACCAAAACAGGCAAAGGAAAGGCAAATACAGTTGCCCCGGTCACAATCATAACGATAAAAGTCAGGGGGATGAGTACGCGGCGGGT
>DATGTW010000149.1:0-13093 GCA_035301625.1 Paenalcaligenes sp. | reverse complement strand
TGAAATATTTACTGTAATGTAATCGGCGTAGGGATAAACACCACGTAAACCAATGAGGTAATCATCCACTGCTTTATCGATAGGTGTGTCTGCATTCTTGCCAATATTTAAACCCAAAATTCCGCCACTTTGCGCCCACTGACTACGCTGTATATTTTCTAAGAACACTTGCAAGCCATCGTTGTTAAAGCCAAAGCGGTTGATGAGCGCTTCGTGTTCGGTCAGGCGAAAGAGTCGTGGTTGTGGATTACCGGGTTGTGGGCGAGGGGTTACGGTTCCAACCTCAATAAAGCCAAAGCCCAACGCACCAAGAGCATCAATATGGGCGCCATTTTTGTCGAGGCCAGCGGCCAAGCCTACGCGGTTAGGAAAGTGCAGACCCATTAGATCGACAGGTGTGACGTCTTTGCTTACATCGGATTGAGTGCTTGGAAACCAGCAGCTTCTTCCGGGTGCGCGATAGAGCCAGTCCAAACCTTTGAGGCCAAGCAGGTGGGCACGCTCAGGGGACAGACGAAATAAAACCCGGCGCAGAGCGGGGTAAAGGGTGCTTAGTAAACCATTCATGAGGGTGTTCCGTGTAAATTATTCTTTGCTATCAACCCATTGTCCTGCTTTGTATAGCTGATAGGGATGAAAGCGGGTTTTATAAGACATTTTATGGCTTTGTTCTATCCAGTATCCTAGATATAGCCAGGGCAAACCCAACCGCTGTGCATATTTTATTTGCCATAAAATCACATAGGTACCCAAACTACCCTGTGCGTCTGGGCAGAAAAAGGTATATACCGCGGACAGTCCATGGTTTATAAAATCAGTCAATGCGACAGCCATGAGTTTTCCTTGCGGAGTACGAAACTCGATCAGGCGCGAATGCACGTGGCTGGCTAATAAGTATTGTATGTATTCAGAACGTCCCGTGCTGTCTTGGACAGATTCGGGATGGCGGGCATGTTGGTAGCGTACATATAAATCAAAATGCTCGCTATTCCAGCTAAGTGGGCGGATAGTGACGGTGAGGTCTTGGTGTTGCCGTTGTATACGGCGTAAAGAGCGCCGAAACACAAAGTGTTGGCAGTCTACGCGGATGGGTGTGCAGGCTTGGCAGGTGTCGCAGGCAGGTCGGTAGCTAAATGTGCCGCTGCGGCGAAAGCCTTGTTGGATGAGTTCGCCGTAGTGCGCGGTATCTACATAGTGTGCAGGTGCAGCCACCAAAGAGCGCGCTTGCTGCTGTGGTAGGTAGCTGCAAGGATAGTTTGCTGTTTTGTAAAAATGCAGGGTGTGCACCCGCAGATCATCAGGATTGCCCATGCCAGCGATGCCGTGAAATATAGTTTAAGAGCCTTCCATCATAATCGAGTATTGGTATTGGCAGCAAAAGGCACCACTTCGCCCGAGGACAAGAGCTGCCCCGAAGGCCAGGGGGGATGTGCGGTTTTGCTATGCTGCTCAAGCAGATCTAAAAATTGTACACGTGGGATAGGGCGGGCCCCAAGGCTGGCCAAATGATCTGTTTCTTGCTGGCAATCAATATGCTGAATACCTTGTTGCTTGAGGTGCTGGACGAGATAAAACAATGCAATCTTGCTGCCATCACTGATTTTGGTGAACATGGATTCCCCAAAAAAGAAATGGCCTAATCGCACTCCGTATAGGCCTGCCGTCAATTGGTCGTGATCCCACAATTCAATGCTATGTGCATAACCCTTGAGATGCAGTGTGTAATAAGCCTGCACCATTTCGGGGTGAATCCAAGTGCCAGATTCTTGGCGGGTGCTTGCGCAGGCGCTCATTACTTGTAAAAAGGCATGATCAGTGGTGACCCAAAAGCGCCGTTCAATAGGGGATTGTTCATGGCGCGCGATCTGTCGGCATTTTTTGGCCAAAGAACGGGCGACTCTGAGCTCGTCACAGAAAAGCACCATGCGGGGGTTGGGGCTCCACCACAAAATGGGTTCATCTGGGTTGTACCACGGAAAAATACCCTTTGCGTAAGCGGACAGCAGGCGCTGAAAAGAAAGATCACCGCCGACAGCCAGCAGCCCTTCGTCGGCGGCTAACCGCGGATCGGGGAAAGGGGTATAACCGTTTAACCAGCAGATCGTACGACTCATCCTAAGATTGTCTCGCCTTTGCAGGTGAGATGGCGTAATTTCTAAGTGGAAACTTTTGCGTGGGAAAGTCTTTGACCAGATATTCCAAGGTCGTCGAGACGGTCCTGAATGCAATTTCTGCCCAAGGTATTTCATTGAAAGCAAAGAAATCAGCTTCCAGGGTTTCGCTGCCAGGATCTAACTCGGGATTGAGCACTTTGGCCAAATAAAAGAAGTGCACTTGTTCGGCATGGGGCACGTCTATTACCGTGTATAGAGGACCCAATTCGAGTTTGGCGCCAGCCTCTTCGTCGGCCTCGCGTACCGCGCCTTCGGCAGTGGTTTCACCCAACTCCATAAAGCCTGCGGGCAAGGTCCATTTATCGTACTGAGGCTCAATAGCGCGTCGGCACAAAAGCACCCGATCCCCTAAAATAGGGACCAGGCCGACCACGCAGCGTGGATTTTGGTAGTGCACTGCACCGCAGTGTGGGCAAGCGTCTCGTACCCGATTGTCATCGGGCGGGATGATGCGCTCTAGTGATTTCCCACACTGAGTGCAGTAATGCAGCGATCTGGGTGTAGGGTAATAAAAAGAGGATGCAGGTTTGTTCATAGATGACACAAAAAAAGATTTCACCCCTTTAGTCTACCGCAACGACTAAATTTATGTACCGGAACCCGACCCTAAAACGTGCGGCGTATTATAGGCTTCCTCGTCTAACTCGCCTTCGCTTTGGGCCACAATACTGGCGACAGCACAGTCACCCACTACGTTGACAGCGGTGCGCGCCATATCCAGCAGACGGTCAATACCAGCAATGATAGCAACCCCTTCGAGTGGCAAGCCCACCGAGGTCAATACCAACGAGAGCATGATCAAACCAGCTCCGGGGACCCCTGCCGTGCCCAAGGAACCCAAGGTCGCAGTGAGCACAATAATCAGATACTGCGGCATACCCAGATCGATGCCATACACTTGCGCGATAAAAACCGCACAGACCCCTTGGTAGAGTGCAGTTCCATCCATGTTGATAGTGGCACCCAAAGGCAGCACAAAGCTGGATATACGTCGACTGACGCCCAGGTTTTGCTCGGTGGCCATAATGCTGACAGGCAAGGTACCGGCACTAGAGGTGCTGGTGAAGGCGACCATACCTGGTTCCATGACCCCTTGGAAGAAACGCACTGGATTGAGTCGTGCTAACCCCTTGAGTAAGCCTCCATAGACAAAAATGGCATGAATAATACAACCCGCATAGACAAGTAAAATTACCTTGGCCAATGGTGCTAAAAGCTCGAGCCCATAACTGCCAGCGACCCAAGCTATCAGTGCAAATACACCATAAGGTGCGAAAGCAATGATGATGGCGGTCAAGCGGTAGATGACCTCGGCAGCAGATTCAAAAAACTCGCGTACTGGGCGTGCTTTTTCTCCGACTAACGCAATAGATACCCCAAAGAAAATGGCAAATACAATGATTTGCAGTACATTTTCTTCAACAAAGGCTTCAAAAGGGTTTGTGGGGACAAGGTTAAGGAAGATGTCCATCAGTGGTGGTGCTTCGCGCACTTGCACAGCCTCGCCGGTCACCATAGCGACCCCACTGCCGGGCTGAAAAACAACGGCCAAAATCAATCCGATCACAATGGCCACCGCAGTGGTTATCAGATACAGGGCAACTGTTTTGATACTTAATCGCCCCATTGTAGAGATATCGTCTAATGAACTGACGCCCGTGACCAGAGAAACAAATACCAAAGGCACAATCAACATTTTGATCCCACGGATGAATAAATCACCAATGGGTTTAATGCTAGTGGCAACCTCGGGCATGCCGGCCATATTTAATGAAACACCAACAATCAGTCCTGCGATGAGAGCAATAAAAATTTGCTTCCAAAGGGCCAGTCGGCGCCACCCTTTGAAAGGCCCTCGCATGGGTCTTTGCTCTGTCATAAAGCCTCCTTTGTATTTGGTATTGATTCAGTTGAGGGTTAAGACTGCTTTTCGTCCATTATGACAGAATGCAAGAGATCATAATATCAGTGAAGTTACTCAACTGTAGCGTATGCACAAAAAGTTTTATCCACAATAATCCTGCATGTAGGACGTGATGGATATAAAGGAAGGATAAGGATAAAGAAGGAAGCCGAGAATGAGATGATGACAGGCCGCTAGAAAAAGCAACCCAAGGTCAAAAGGTAGGGTATAGGACAGCTACAAGGGTAACCAGAGTTGGTATGAGCTGATTAGAAAGAGATAACAACGATGGAGGCGCAAGCCGGAATCGAACCGACCTCCACGGATTTGCAATCCGGTGCATAACCACTCTGCCATTGCGCCAGCTAAAGTGCTAAAGCACTCTAGTATGAACTATAAGGGTTAAAAAATCAAGCCGCACTCAATAGGTAAAGCTGGCTCTCAAAACCCAAGGGTGCGCCCATCGGGATTGCGCGGGTCCGAATAGCCCTGCAGCGCATCGTTGCGTTGCTGGACTGTTTGGGTACGGCCCATAGCGGGTTTGACACTAATGTTGTGACCGCGTTCTTCAAGTAGGTGCACCGTATCTGGGCTAAAGCCTTGTTCTAGTCGGAGCTCATCAGGTAGCCATTGATGATGAAAGCGCGGCGAGGCTGCATTTTGTGCGGGATTCATTTCGTAATCGATCGCGTTGAGTACGGTTTGCAGCACGGTGGTAATAATGCGAGCACCCCCGGGGCTGCCAGTAACCAAAATGGGCGTACCGTCTTTGAAGACCATGGTGGGGGTCATGGACGAGAGGGGACGTTTGCCTGCTTCTACAGCATTGGCCTCGCCACCGATCAAGCCGTAGGCATTGGCAACACCTGGTTTGAGGGCAAAATCATCCATTTCATTGTTCAGTAAAATGCCCGTGCCAGGGACAACAATGCCCGACCCAAAATTAGTATTTAGTGTATAGGTCACCGAGACAGCATTACCTGCATCATCCAGGATTGAATAATGCGTGGTTTGATCGCCTTCGTAGTCGTGAGGGTTCCCTTCTTGGATGGCCTCAGCGGGGGTTGCCTGATTATCAATCTTGTCGGCGATGTCGTGGGCATAGGCTTTATTAGTTAAACCTTTGACAGGAACATCAAAGTAGTCGGGGTCACCTAGATACACGCTGCGATCAGCGTAAGCATATTTCATGGCCTCGGACAGATGATGCACCATATCAGCGCTGTTATGACCCCAGTCAGATAAAGGCCATTGCTCGGCAATATTCAGGATTTGCAATAAATGCACACCACCACTGGATGGAGGTGGCATGGTTGCAATCGTGTGATCACGGTATTCACCCGTGAGGGGCTCGCGCAGTGCAACCGCATAATTTTGTAAATCCTCTAAAGTAATGGCGCCTGGGTGCTCCTGCATCTCGGTGGCGATGGCCTCGGCGATAGAGCCTTGGTAAAAGGCTTGGGCGCCATCCTGGGCAATCAGCTGCAGTGATTGGGCCAGATCCTTTTGCACCAGGCGCTCCCCTGCCTGCAGAGGACGTCCATCATGCCAAAATATATCGGTGGTGGCTGACCAGGGCTCCATGCGTTCGGCAGTGCGTTCGAGGGCGTTGGCCAGGGTGTGGCTGACATCAAAGCCATCTTCGGCCAGTTGAATCGCAGGCTGTAACAACTCTTCTAATGGCAGTTGCCCCCACTGTTCGTGCGCATAAACGAGGCCAGCGACTGTGCCGGGCACGCCTACAGCGTAGTGACTGTATAGCGAACGACCATCGATAACATCGCCCGCAGAATCCAAGAATGTGTCTTTGTTTGCGCCCTGCGGAGCGATTTCACGAAAATCCAAGGCATAAGTCTGATTGTCTTGGGCATCATGGTAAAGCATGAATCCACCCCCGCCGATATTGCCAGCGTTGGGTAGCGTGACGGCCAGAGTAAAACCAATCGTCACCGCGGCATCAATGACATTACCCCCATTCTGTAGCGCCTGTATGCCTGCTTGGGTCGCATGGAGTTCCTCGGTGGCGACGATGCCCTCTTGGGCGATGACTGGTTGGAAAATACTATAACTGTCATCATAGGCAGCGCTGGTGGCTTGGGTGGTGGGTAGCTGTACGTAGTTAGTGCTTTGCTTTGCTACAGCCAAAGGGTTGGTCCCCAAGCTGATGGCAAGTGCAAGCAGTGTGTATTTTATTTGTGGCATAGCGATGTCATCCTTTGGTTGATTATTTTTTATGCTAGCCAAAGATAGCGTGGATGACAATGCAAACAAAAAGGCCCCTGACTGTATTGAGTCAGGGGCCTTGGAATTTTGGAGCGGGAAACGAGGCTCGAACTCGCGACCTCAACCTTGGCAAGGTTGCGCTCTACCAACTGAGCTATTCCCGCATTTCTATGAAATCCGAATTGGTTTCAAACAATAATAGTAGCAGGTAAATCGTTTTGTTGTCAAGCGGCGAATTTGATTTCACTGCTATTTTCAACCTGACAGGCCAGATAGCTGACCCCCTGCGAAATAAAAAATATACTATATACTCGTTTTTAAAGGCTGTCAAGAAAAAAGCGCGATCCCCAGGCCACAGTTATGGTTTATTTTGGAATGTAGCAGTCAATTTGCCTGTGATTGTGGCTTTGCGCTGTTATTGTATGCCTACAGAGTTTTAAGAGATGGATGGGATGATAAAAATAAGCCCCGATGTGAATCTGCAGTCACTACATACATTACGCCTAAACGCGCGTGCTCAGGCTTTGGTCTGGTTTGAAGATCGTGCGCAGTTACCTGCTTTGCTAGCAGAGGCTCGCAAGTATCAACAGGTCCACGTGCTGGCTGGCGGCAGCAATATAGTTTTTAACCCCCAAATATCAGGATTGCTGGTGGGGATACGCACTCGGGGAATAGCTTTGGTCGAAGAAACCAGTCAGACCTATTACGTCGAGGTCGAAGCAGGCGAATGTTGGCATGATTTTGTTCGGCATTGTTTGCAGCAAGGCTGGTACGGACTAGAAAACTTGGCTTTGATCCCCGGTACGGTTGGTGCAGCCCCCATGCAAAATATCGGTGCTTATGGGGTCGAGGTCGAGCGTTTTGTAGTGTGGGTCGAGGTTTTGGATTGGCGCACGGGTGAAATCTTGCGTATCTCTCGCCAGGACTGCGCCTTTGCCTACCGAGACAGTGTGTTTAAACGAGAGCGAGGGCGCTGGCTGATACTCAAGGTGCACTTTGCTTTTCCCAAACAGTGGCAGGCGGTGTTGGATTATCCCGATCTACAGCATGCTCCCGAGTTACAAACTACGTCCAGTCCTGCCGCTATTTTTCAAGCTGTGTGCAGAATTCGACAGGAAAAACTGCCTGATCCCCAGGTGTTACCCAATGCAGGTAGTTTTTTTAAAAATCCGATAGTCGAGAGCCAGCAGGCGGAACGCCTGCAAGCACAGTGGCCTGATTTACGCGCTTTCCCTCATGCGCCGGGACAGACTAAGTTAGCTGCTGGCTGGTTGTTGGATCAGGCTGGCTGGAAAGGACGTTGTGTCGGTCCTGTGGGGATGCATAAAAAACAGGCTTTGGTGCTGGTGAATCACCAAGTCGGTCGGGCCGCTAAGGCCCATGTAGACGAGCTGATAGCGCGGATACAAAAAGACATGCAGGCCCGTTACGGCCTGCAATTAGAACAAGAGCCAGTGATCATTTAAAACGCTACTAAAACATCGAGTAGTGCCAAGCCATGAATAATCGGGATGTCATTGAAATAGGTGCTGTTGTTTCTTTCTATGGCTGCTATAAGTTATGAGGGCTAACAATATAAGGATCAGAGTCCCAGCACATCATGCATTGTGTAGAGACCTGTTTTTTTATCAGCCAAGAAACGGGCCGCCCGCAGGCTGCCTTGGGCAAAGGTCGCACGACTATTTGAGCGATGGGTGATTTCGATGCGTTCGCCTTGACCGCAGAAAAAGGCAGTATGATCACCCACAATATCACCGCCTCGGACGACTGAAAATCCGATGCGGCCATCCTCGCGGGCACCGGTGACGCCGTGGCGGGCCCAGTCGGCGATGTCGTCGAGCTCTTGGCCCCAGGCTTTGGCTATGGTCTCACCCATGGCCAAGGCGGTACCCGAGGGGGCATCTACTTTATTGCGGTGATGGGCCTCAAAGACCTCGGCATCAAATCCATCTTGCATGAGTTGCGCTGCGATTTCGACCAACCTAAGGGTGATATTCACGCCGATACTCATGTTAGGAGCAAATACAATGGCGATGTCTTCGGCAGTGCGGGCGATGGTAGCGCGCTCTTCGTTAGAAAAACCGGTAGTACCAATAATGCACTGGGTCCCGTACTCTTGGCAGGCGGCCAAGTGCCGCATGGTGCCCTCTGGCAGGGTGAAATCAATGAGGCAATCTGCCTCTTTGAGGGCAGCCAGGTCATCGGTCAGTAAAACACCCGTTTGTTGGCCTAGAAAGGCGCCTGCATCGGTACCTACTGCGGCATCACCAGGTCGAACTAATGCAGCGGATAGCTGCATGTCTTGGCTTTGCAAAACAGCCTCAATGAGCATTTTACCCATGCGACCATTGGCACCTGTAATAGCTACTTTCATGTGTTGTTTTCATCCTAGTGGTTAGAGTTGGGTCATTAATTAATCAAGCGGGTCGGCAGGCCATCAGAGCCTCGAGCCATCAGAGATGTCGTATCATCAGTGCATTGGGCCGCCACCGATACCGGGCATGGGCCCTGGGCCGGGTGCTGGATCAGCCGGTGGGGGCGCGCTTTCGGGTCCAGCAGGTGCCGGGGGCGCACTGGGGGCTGGTGGGGCGCTAGGTGCAGGGGTGCCTGTAGGTGCTGGGCCATCTGCGTCAGCAGGGCCGGATTCGGTGTCTGGCGTGGGGCCTGGTTGCGTGCCCGGCTCTTGTGGGGCAGGGCCTGGGCTGGGCTGTGGTTCTGTTTGAGGGCCAGATCCGGGGACAGGCATGGGTTCGGCTGGGCCGTCTGGGTCGGGACTTTGCAAGATTTCATCATTGCCTATAGGGATTCCCGAGCGCTCGTCCCGTGGGCCTGGCTCGTAGGAGGGGGCGCCGCTGTCAGCACGTTCAAAGGGTTGCCTGTCGGGTTGATCGCTGCCCTCCCAGCGTGTGAGTTGGTCGCCTTCAAACCAGACAGTAAAAGTGCGTAGCTCTTCGTCGCCATAGCCTGGCTTGAAATAGTAGGGATATTCCCAGCGATCGCTGTAGAAAATGTCTTGGAGTGTTGGGGTACCGAGTACAAAACGCACCTGTTCGCGCGTCATGCCCACCTCGAGCTGTTCGACCTGTGATGCGGTTATCCAGTTGCCTTGCTGCACGTCGATGCGGTAGGGGAAGCCCCATTTGCCGCCTCCACAGGCAGTCAGCGAAACGGCGATGGCACCAATCGCGATGGCCTTGCGCACGCCGGGTGGGCATGCAAAGCCCACAACATTTCTGATGTTCATGAGAAAGCCCTGCTGATTAATCAAATAAAACCCCTATCATATAAGAATCCGTCTCTGCCGTCATGAGGGGAAACTTTTATCCTTGGCATTTACGTGCTTATTTTCATAGATGAGCCAGAATAAGTGTGTAATAATGTCAAGTATGGTTGGCTAAAGGGCACAGTCAGAATAAATACAAATGTAGTGATGTGCCCCTACGAGCCGTATAACGATATTTTAATTTTACCGCTCCGAGCTGTTACCATAATTGCTTTAGGCTTTAAACACCTAGGATTTCTCGGAATCCGCCTGTTGTTCTATCACAGGCTGGGCGACGAGCCTTACCCCAATCACGCGTTACATTTTCAAAGGTTATGAAAGATCAAAACAAACTTAAGAACATGGGGCTTAAGGCGACTTTTCCTCGCCTGAAAATTCTTGATATTTTTCGTCGTTATGATGACGATGAAGAATATCGCCATCTCAGTGCCGAAGATGTGTACCGATTATTGATCGCAGAGGACGTCGACATCGGATTGGCCACTGTATATCGGGTATTGACCCAGTTCGAGCAGGCCGGCATTTTGACACGCAGTCAGTTTGATGGTGGCAAGGCCGTTTTTGAACTCAACGACGGTGATGAGCACGACCATTTCATCTGCACGCATTGTGCTCGGGTGGTCGAGTTTTCTGACCCAGAGATTGAAAAACGGCAGTACAAAATTGCTGATAATCTCGGTTTTGAGCTGGAAAGTCATACATTAGTGCTTTACGGCACATGCAAGGATTGCCAAGAGGAAAAGCAGCAAGACAAGTCCTGATTTTTTACTCTCGTAGTCAACAACAAGCAGGCAGGCACTATTGTGACCTGCCTGTTTTTAATGGGCTTAGCATTATGGTCAGGTTCAGCGGCCCAGCATCTCGCGTGCATGTTCACGAGTGGTGTGGGTGATTTTAATCCCCCCCAGCATTCGTGCTAATTCATCGATGCGTTGCTGTTCACCCAGCGCTGTGATGGTTGAAATGGTGTGTTGATCTTGGGTTTCTTTGCTGACTTGAAAGTGATGCCCCGCACGCGCGGCGACCTGTGCCAGATGGGTCACACATAGTACTTGGTGGCGTTCGCCAAGCTGGGCGAGTAATCGGCCCACGACCTCAGCCACAGCACCACCAATACCAGTATCTACCTCGTCAAAGATCAGTGTCGGGACGCGTGTGGCTCGACTGGCGATGACCGATAAAGCCAATGAAATACGCGCTAATTCGCCTCCAGAAGCCACACGAGCCAACGGGGCAGGGCGGCTGCCAGCATGGCCGGCCACCAAGAATTCTACTTGCTCTAAGCCATTGGCCTGGGCAGAGCAGGGCGTCAAGCGCACCTCAAACCGCCCACCCTGCATGGCGAGCTCTTGCATGCTTTGGGTGACCTGCTCGCTGAGCCAGGTAGCTGTTGTTTGGCGTGCTGCACTGAGTTGCTCGGCCTGCTGGATAAAGGCTTGTTCTGCTGCGTGGCATTGCCTTTCCAAGGTCTCTATATCAAGGCTTTGTTCTAGTTGGTCGCGTTCATTACAGAGCGCTTGATATTTGGCCGGCAGCTCGTTGGGCTCGCAATGAAAGCGTCGCGATAGGTCAAAAGCCTGTGCCATCCGCGCGTCAACATCCTCTAGGCGCGCAGGGTCAATTTCTATATTGCTGATGTAACTGTTCAGATCAGAGATAGCCTCGGTGCAGGCGATGTGCGCTGAAGTCAGGCTTTGACTCACATTTTGCAGCCGCTCATCATGAGGCAATACCTCTTGGACGTATTGGTCAGCCTGGAAAAGAGCATGCTGAGCGCTGTGGGTGGTATCCTCGGAACTGCTGTCGCCTTCGAGCAGAGCGAGCGCCAAAGAGAGGCGATCCAGCAGCGTGTGGGCATGCGCCAAGCGTTGTTGCTCTTGGGTGAGTAGATCCCACTCGTTCTCAGCTAAATCCAGTGTTTCTAGCTGTTCGATCTGCCACTGCAGCTGTTCAAGTTGCTCGCGCGCGCGATCCTGCTCGGACTGAGCCTGCTCAAGGCGACGCAAATGCTTTTGCCATTGTTGCCATGCCTTGCGGGTGCGCGCCGCTAAATCCAGATGTTGCCCTTGTTCATCCAAGAGTTGTGCATGGGTTTGGGTGTTGAGCAGATTTTGATGAGCATGTTGACCGTGGATATCGACGAGTAATCCAGTGAGCTCGCGCAGTTGGTTGAGTGGGGTTGGGGTGCCGTTGATAAAGGCGCGGCTGCGGTTGTTTTGTCCGATGGTGCGCCTGAGGATTAATTCGTCGTCAGCATCTAAATCATGCTCATCAAGCCACGTTTGTACGTTTGGACTTAAAGAAAAAGTAGCGGTGATTTCAGCTCGCTCTGCTCCTTGGCGGATAAACCCTTGTTCAGCACGAGCGCCCAGTGCCAAGGATAAAGCATCAATCAGGATAGATTTACCCGCACCAGTTTCCCCTGAAAAGACACTAAAGCCCTCTTGGAAACTGATATGCGCTTCGTCGACAATTACAAAATTACGGATATGCAGTAGCTGTAGCATAATAAGTTATTCGTCGTAGTCTGCAGGTGTAAGCATGCGGTTCCAGCCCAATTTTTGACGCAAGGTGGAAAAGAAATCATACCCTGTTGGATGGATAAAACATACTGTGTTTTGAGCGCGACGGATGTCGACTCGGTCGCCCTCTTGGCAATCAGACCATGCCTGCATGTCAAAATTAACGCTGGCCCCCTTGGGGCTGCGTCCCAACGAGGTGATGGTCAAAGTGAGTTGACCGTCTTCGGGAACAACCACAGGTCGATTGGAAAGTGTTTGTGGCGCAATGGGTACGAGCAACAGGGCGCGCAACCTAGGATCCAGAATAGGACCATTGGCTGCCAACGCATAGGCGGTAGAGCCCGTAGGGGTAGCAATAATCATGCCGTCAGCCCGCTGCCGATGCATAAAGACCTCGTTGAGATCCACTCGCAGTTCAATCATTCCGCTGCGTCCGGCTCGATTGATGACAATATCGTTTAAAGCGATGCTGGAAAATAGAGTTTTCCCCTCACGGACAACTCTGCCCTCGAGCATGGTGCGATCCTCGCGCACATAGTGTCCTGCCAGGACGTTCTTCAGGGCCTCGGATGCCTCTTGGAGCGGGATATCTGTGATAAACCCAAGTCTGCCAAGATTAATGCCGATCAGGGGGACATTAAAATGGGCCAGTGCGCGAGCGGCACCTAGCATGGTTCCATCACCGCCTACGATGACTGCCAGATCGATGACGTGACCCATTTCTTGATAGCTGAGCTGCTGAAACCCCGGGAAAGAGATAAAACGAGCCGTCTCTTCCTCGATGATAACTGTGCAGCCCGCATTTTGTAGCATTTCCGCCAAGGAATGGAGGTGGGTTTCAAGGCCGCTATCCTGATAGCGACCCACTAAGGCGACCGTTTTGAAATGCATGAGGCAAAATACCTTATGATCAGATGTATGTATGGTTAAAATATAAGTTACTTCATAGTGAGATTGTGGTGCAACAACCTGTGTCACAACATTGACC
>DATGTW010000148.1:0-10681 GCA_035301625.1 Paenalcaligenes sp. | reverse complement strand
GCCATACACCAAAGTAGTTTCAGTTAATAACTCATCCACACTTTGCTGTACCTCTTGCCTTTGCTCAACGCTAGCCAAAGGTCCCATTTGGGTTGTTTCCAGCGCAGGGTCGCCAACCGTTATCTTTTCCAAACGCTCTTTAATGGCTTCATTCACCGATGAGGCCATATTACGCGGCACCAGTACACGACGAATAGCTGTACACTTTTGTCCGGCCTTGGAGATCATCTCGTTCACAACCTCAGTGACAAGCATCTGGAACTCGGGACAATCCGTGGAAACATCACTGCCCAAAATGGTGGCGTTTAAGCTATCGGCCTCCATATTGAAAGGCACCGAGTTTTGTACGATTGCAGGGGTAGCGCGTAGCATACGCCCAGTATCTGCCGAGCCCGTAAAAGTCACTACATCTTGGGCGCCCACATGATCCAGTAGATCACCTGTAGAACCGCAGATCAATTGCAAAGCGCCATCCGGCAACAAACCAGTAGCGAGCAGCTTGCGCACGACTAATTCGGTTAAATACGCGGTTTGACTGGCCGGCTTGACAATAGCTGGCATCCCGGCAAGCCAAGTGGGTGCAAGCTTTTCCAACATCCCCCAACAAGGGAAATTGAAGGCATTGATATGAATTGCAACCCCTGGTTTAGGAGTCAAAATATGCTGCGCACTAAAACTGCCATCACGTGATAATGGCTCTAACGCACCGTCTAGCAATACCTTGGTATTGGACAGTTCGCGTCGCCCCTTGGATGAATAGCTAAGCAAAGTACCAATGCCGCCATCAATATCTATCCAACTATCGCTACGCGTGGCGCCCGTTAGCGTCGAGCTTGCATACAACTCTTCTTTGGACTCGAGTAGCGCCAGGCCCAACTCTTTGATAATCAATGCGCGTTCGTGAACGGTCATATCCCGCAACGCGGGCCCACCCACATCGCGTCCATAGTCCAACATGGACTGATAATCTAGACCCGTCGCATCAATATAGGCGATGATTTCGCCTCGTACGGCGTCAACCAAAGGTTGTGCTTGGCCTTTTCCCTTGTGCCATTGTCCACATGCGTAACTTTCCAAATGTCTGGGTGCAGAAGTTGACTGCGACATGCAAACTCCTTGATAAATTATAGGTTGAGCGTTTGTTGCAACTGGCTAAGGCGCTCAGTCCATTCTTCTAGCATACGCTCGTTAGATTGATGACGAATACCAAATTTTTTGAGCATTTCGTATCGCTCTGGGTGAGCTTGGCTAAACCCAGCTGAAACCTTGTCCCGCCAATAATTAAAACTGCTTGAAACCTCATCACGGTGTTCAGAGCTAGTGAGGATGCCTTTTAAAGCCTCTATGCCCTGTTCCAAATGCTCTTTTTCGCCCTCTTGTATGGCGCGAATTGCTTCTGCAAATGGGGTATAAGACACTTGGGCTAACTCGGCCAGCTGCACCTGCGCCGCTAGCCCTTGTAAAACGTTCATCACAACCGCATCAACCCACCCCTGCAAGGGGTAATAAAAAACAGGTAGGCGCATGTCCAATTGCTCTGAGCAGTTTTCTAAAGAATCCTCTCGGCCAATACGTGCTGCCCAATCATGCTGTTGTTCATAGCGCAAAGAATCAGTACCAAAAGTACTCATTACTGCCAGCACCTTGCGCGCGTGCTCAGCTTTTTCTAAAGTGATTCGGCTGGCAGCAATTCGAGCCTGAATGCTGGGAGCAAAATTAATCGAAGCGGCGAAACCAGCACTGGCGGCCAATTCACTATCCACAAATGAAGACATTAATCGCAAAAGCTCGCCACGATAGCGCGAAGGCACGTTATCAGGCGATGTCAGAACCCCACCCTGAGCGAGGTACTCATATATATCCATAGTGCTCGACATAGCACCCCCCTATTCGTCATAGCTAAATTTGACGCTGTCTGTCAGTGGGTAGCTCTGACAGCTAAGCACATAGCCCTGCTCAACCTCGTAATCTTCGAGAGCGTGGTTAACTAGCATCTCGACCTCACCCTCGATAATCTTGGCCTTGCATGTTGAACATACCCCTGCGCGACAAGAGTAAGGAGCGTCCAAGTCATTACGCAAGGCAGCATCGAGCAAGCTTTCGTTGTGTTTGTCCATTGTGAAACTGCGCTCGAGGCCATCTAGCACGGTCACAGCAGTCGTTTGTGATTCAGTGCTTTGTTCTTCGGTAGACACCTTGCGCCGCGCAATGCGACCTGGTTGGGCTGAGGTAAAGAGCTCGTACTTGATGTCCTCTTGGGCAACTCCACGCTTTTTTAAGCCCTCGGCAATGGTCAGCATCATGGGCTCGGGCCCGCAAATAAAAGTTGTATGTACCGAAGGCAGATGAACCCAATGCGTAAACAAGGCCTCGAGTTTTTCCTCATCGATGCGACCTGTGAACAGATCGATCTCTTGGCCTTCTAAATCAAAAATATGAACGATGGACAAACGATCCATATAACGATTTTTTAGGTCCTCGAGCTCTTCTTTGAACATGACTGAGCTGAGTTGTTGATTGGCATAAATCAACGTGAAGCGTGATTTGGGTTCTCGGGCTAGCGTGCTTTTTATAATTGAAAGCACTGGAGTAATTCCGCTTCCCCCTGCAAAAGCCAAGTAGTGTCGCTCTTCTTGAGGGGCAGAATCAACATAAAAGCTACCTAACGGTGGCATCGCCTCTAGAGTGTCTCCTGCCTGCAAGGACTCATTAGCCCAGGAAGAGAAAGCACCATCCGCGACCCGCTTGATAGCGACCTGCAATAGTCCATCGTCAATACCAGAACAAATGGAATAAGAACGACGCACTTCGGTATCATCAAATTTACGCCTGAAAGTGAGGTATTGCCCAGGTATAAATTGAAATAGTTCTTGTGCTTCTGCTGATGGCTTGAGGGTAACGACAATAGCGTCACGTGTGTCGTGACGAACCTCTAGCACTTCCAATGGATGGAATCGCGCCATAGTTATCTCCGCAATTTTATATACACTTGAAATAGTCAAAAGGCTCTAGACAGCTTTCACATTGATATTGCGATTTGCACGGTGTAGAGCCGAAATGGCTGATCAATTTAGTGTTGGTTGAATCACAACGCGGGCAAGGCACAACACGTGCTCCGCCGCCGCGCAACCTGATTGTTTTTGACCCCTCTTGGGCCTGTTCTACAGGCGGTGCGATACCATATTCGCGCAAGCGCTCGCGCCCCCGCTCAGTGAGCCAGTCAGTGGTCCAAGGCGGAGATAGACGACGTTTTAAACGTAGCTGCTGGACTCCGTTGGCGCGCAAAGCGGCCTCGATGTCATCATTGATCACTTGGGTGGCAGGACATCCCGAATAAGTCGGCGTGACAGCCACTACCAAGGTACCGTCCTCATCGTAATAAACCTCGCGGATGATTCCTAAATCTACGAGTGATATCACCGGAATCTCGGGATCAGGAACCTGCTCTAGCCAGCTCCAAACCTCGTCAATATCAGGGCGTTGTGTCACTTGTGCCATGGTATCCTCCTACCATTGCGTTGCGTCAGGGTAGGCACGTGGCAAAAACTGCATATCAGCTAATAGATGGCCCAGATACTCGGTGTGAACCCCTTTTCTACCGCCACTGTGAATGTATTTCACCTCGGGCTGTGTCAGCTGCGCCTCTGCCAGCACCTCACCTACAAAAGATAACCACTTGTCGCGTAAAGACTCGGGATTTACGCTGATCCCCTCGGCGACTAACACCTCGTCATAATCATCTGCTACAAAGAATTCGCCAGTATAAGACCAGAAATACTCTAAGGCCTCTTGCATGCGACGGTGACTTTCCTCGGTACCGTTACCCAATCGAATAATTAGGTTACTGGAACGTTCGAGATGGTAATCGACCTCTTTGAGGGCTTTTTGGGCGATTTCACGTACTTGTTCGTGACTGGATTGTTGCAAGGCGTCTAGCTGCAAATAATGCCAAACATCAAATAAAAACTGACGCATCAAGGTATAACCAAAGTCTTTATTGGGCAGCTCTACCAATAAGAAATTGCGAAAGTCCCATGCATCGCGCAGGTATGCTAGCGTGTCGGCCGTGGTATCGCCCCCTTTGAGTGTGGCTGCCTCGCCAAGCCAATACTGTGTTTGCCCAATTAAGTCCAACGCAACATTGGCAACTGCAATATCTTCTTCTAGAACGGGTGCATGACCACACCATTCAGATACACGGTGTCCTAAAATCAGGGTATTATCCCCCATGCGCAGAAAAAACTGCTCGAGCGCATCTTGGGTGCTAATGGTTTGAGTCATTACATTTTCCCCACTTCTTCTGGTATTTTGAAAAAGGTCGGATGGCGGTATACCTTTGAGTTGGAGGGCTCAAACATGGGGCCACGCTTGGAGGGTGCGCTGGCCACGATATCGGTAGAGCGTACTACCCAGATACTGACCCCCTCATTGCGACGCGTATACACATCACGCGCATGATTGAGCGCCATCTCGGCGTCAGGGGCGTGCAGACTGCCCACATGACGGTGGTTTAGGCCATGTTGGCCGCGAATAAAAATTTCCCATAAAGGCCATTCGCTAGACATGATAGATTCTCCTCATTGCGCTTTATTGCGCCCTACTGAATTCAAATAAAGCCTGTGGGTCCATGCTATTCATTAACTGCTTTGGACTGCTCGGCAGCGACCTTTTTGCCGTACTCAGACAAAGCCTCGCGGAACCAAGCGCCATCATCCCAGGCCTTGATGCGTGCGTCCATGCGCTCCTGGTTGCATGGCCCATAACCGCTGATTACCTGATAGAACTCATCCCAATCGGGCTGTGTAAAGTCGTAGCATCCTTGTTCTTCGTTCCAGCGCAAATCATCATCAGGGATTTTCAACCCTAGGTATTCGGCTTGCGGCACTGTCTGGTCAACAAACCGTTGCCTCAATTCATCATTGGTATTGATTTTGATTTTCCAAGTCATCGACTGCTCGGTATGTACAGAATCACCATCTGGGGGACCAAACATCATTAACGAGGGATACCAAAAACGATTTAAAGCATCTTGGGCCATGGCTTTTTGCTGGGGTGTCCCCGTGGCCATCTTGAGCATAATGTCAAAGCCCTGGCGCTGGTGAAAGCTTTCTTCTTTGCAAATGCGCACCATCGCACGGCTATAAGGCCCATAAGAGGTACGTTGCAAGGGAACCTGGTTCATAATGGCAGCACCATCGACCAGCCACCCCACCGCACCTACGTCAGCCCAGGTCAGGGTGGGATAATTAAAAATAGAAGAATATTTCATCTGCCCCGAATGCAATCGTTCGATTAAATCGTCACGACTGACCCCTAGGGTTTCGGCAGCGCAATACAAATACAAACCATGCCCCGCCTCGTCCTGTACCTTGGCTAATAAAATAGCCTTGCGCTCTAATGTGGGTGCGCGGGTGATCCAGTTGCCCTCGGGCAATTGTCCCACGACCTCAGAGTGAGCATGCTGGCCTATTTGACGTACGAGCATGCGACGATAGCCATCTGGCATCCAATCCTTTGGTTCGATTTTTTCGTTGCTCTCGATACGCTGCATAAAAGCTTTTTCCTGGGCGCCTAATTCATCGGGGCGTTTGGGCTCTTTGCTCCCGGTATCTATAACTTGTGCATACATAATGTTGTGCTCCTAAATTAAATGAAGCAGACCTTAATAGGGTTGACCGAACGGACGGTTGCTACTGCGGCACCATCCATTTAACCACCTGACACATTACACTTAAATAGGGGTTTGCCCTGAAAATGTAATGTTTCAAGTTAAAAAAACCGCTTAAAACTACTCAACTGCTTTTAGACACTGCAAACGACGTTCTGTAATTGTTGTGTGTTTCGCTAGGTGTCCATCGGTATTTTCAAAAGTATCACCAATATGACTATCAGCCAGTGCAGATAGCTGTTGGTAAAGACGCGCAAACAGCCGTCGCGCCTGAAACTCTAAATGCTGCTCGGGCACTGCCGCCACGGGCAAATAAGGTGTCCGTAAAATCATTTGCCGGTATTGATGCACCATCAACAACCTGAGTGTCAGTGCCAACTCTGGTGTCAAACTATTTACCCACTGAGGGACAGCCTGAAATAGATCTATAAACTGCTGATAAGCCTGTTCGTGTTGCTCGAGATCCCAGTATTCAGCCACGAAATCAGCAAAATGCTCTTTACCCTGAATTAAATCGATATCCCAAACAACCGCGCCAGCAGGTAGAGGGATATGATCTGGACCCATTGCTAAGCGCGGTGTCAGCGATACATAACCCAACCGTTTGAGTCGCCGCATCAGCGCTTCATCTGCACCTACATATACAAGCTGCCAGCGCTGTCTGTTTTTAAGTGCGTAAATGACCTCGGCAGCGTCGTTGAACTCATCACGAGCGACTGCGGTCAGGCGATAAAAACTGCGCCTACCAATACGTTCGCCCTGAAATTGCCCTGCACGTACTAGGCGAGAGACCGCTGTACGGACCTGGTTTTCTGTGATGTTCACAGCCCGAGAAGCATGAATCATGCTGCCCATCCACAAAATCCCACCCCGTGGTTCAACCACATCACCATACAAAGTTACGATAAACGCGGCCGCCGAGACGCTGTACCGCGACAGCACCTGTTGCACTAAACGCTGGGCAGCAGTCCGATGCTGATCACGGACCTGCAGCGCCTGAGCGCCTGCATCATCATGGGCAGTGGACAATTGGCTCATAACTCTATGCTAACAGAATACACCCCTAGATACCTAAATAGGCAGAGCGTACGCGTGGATCCTCGATGAGTTCCTGAGCATCACCACTCAGTGTTATTTCACCCGCCTCCATCACGTAACCACGGTCAGCAATTTTCAATGCGCCATAAGCATTTTGCTCTACTAACAGCACCGTGACATCTAACTCTTTAAGATCTCTAATCACAGCAAAAATCTGCTCTACCAACAAGGGTGCTAAACCCATACTAGGCTCATCTAATAATAAGCAAGCAGGCCGACTTAATAAAGCACGCGCAATCGCTAGCATTTGTTGCTGCCCACCCGATAAACCACCAGCTAAATCTTTACGTTTTTCTCGCAAAATGGGGAACATATTGTAGGCATCTTGCATGTCAGACTCGACACGGTCGTCAGTATATAAATAAGCACCCAAACGTAGATTTTCCTCGACAGTCAGACTAGTAAAAATCTGTCGCCCCTCTGGAGATAAAGCCAACCCAGTTTGTACACGCTTATAGGCTGGCATACTGTTGAGGTTTTCCCCGCGAAAGATAATATTGCCGTATTGAACCGGCTGAATACCAGTGATGCAATGCAAAAGAGTAGTTTTGCCTGCTCCATTGGCACCAATCACAACGACTGTTTCGCCCGAATTGACCTCGAGATCAACGCCGTGCAGGACCTCGATGCGGCCATAACTAGAACGCAATTGATTGACTGACAGCATCAGACTACCCCCTCTTCTGTAGCGCTCACCCCTAAATAGGCTTCGATCACACGGGGGTGTTTTGAAACCTCTTGGGGGGTGCCTTCGGCTATTTTCTCGCCATTATCTAACACAACAATATTCTGGGAAATCCGCATTACCATCTTCATATCATGTTCAACTAATAAAATAGCTATGCCACTATCAGCTACCTCGGCAACTAAACGCTCGATCTCATGAGTTTCTACAGCATTACAACCCGCTGCCGGCTCATCTAGCAGTAATAATCTAGGTTCTAAAGCTAATGCCCTAGCGATTTCCAAGCGTTTTAGAGAACCATACGATAAAGCACTGGCCATGCGATGCGCTGCCTGTTCTAGGCGTACACGCTGGAGCAATTCGTAAGCTTTATCCTCGGAAATACGAGTTCGCTGCTTGGAAGAGGGTAAACGCAATAAATCGGCAAGCAAAGAACCTTTTTCTTGCAAATGAAACCCTGAAGCCACATTTTCCAA
Organism: Paenalcaligenes sp.; assembly: GCA_035301625.1. Taxonomy (GTDB): domain Bacteria; phylum Pseudomonadota; class Gammaproteobacteria; order Burkholderiales; family Burkholderiaceae_B; genus Paenalcaligenes. The sequence continues at coordinate 2,754 of DATGTW010000148.1, read as the reverse complement.
TACAGTCATATTGGGAAATATCTGGAGGTTTTGAAAAGTACGGGACATCCCCAGGCGAGCCAACAAATGAGCAGGCATACCTGTCACGTCCTGGCCGTCCAAAACTACATTTCCGGTCATGGGGCGATAAATCCCCGATAACATATTGAACAGGGTTGTTTTACCAGCGCCATTAGGTCCAATGACGGATAAGATGCGACCTGGCTGTAGAGAAAAATCAACGCCATTAACGGCCTTGAGCCCCCCAAAAGAAATACCAATATTATTAACCTGCAGTAAATCCATCAGGCCCTCCCTCGCACCAAACGAATTAAGCTAGGCAAAATACCATTAGGTAGGAAAATCATGACCAACATCATGATTAAACCCAAGGCAATTTGTTCGTATTCTTGTAAAAAGGTCAGCACCTGTGGCAAAGCCGTCAGAATGGTCGATCCAAATAAGGCGCCCAACACAGATGCCGCACCCCCTAGTACTGCCATAGTGACAATTTCAATGGAATGCATAAAGCTAGACAGATCAGGAGTGACGTAACGGTTTTGCATCGCTAGCAAAGAACCAGCAAAAGAGGCATAAACTGCTGAAATCACAAACCCTTTGAGCTTGTACCGCGCCACATCTACCCCAATGGTCGCGGCGGCCACCTCGGAATCATGTAAAGCGCGCAATGCGCGGCCCGTTGCACTGTACTGCAAATTTAGAGCCACAATCGCACCCAACAACATAATAATGGCGCTAAAGGCATACCAAAACTGGGCATTGCTGAGCTGTATGCCTATATCCCCCAACCAGCCACGCAAGGCAAAGTTGGGAACCTCCATTCCATCAGGCCCACCGGTGAGCCAACTTTCATTGGTCAGGACCATGGAAACTAAAATCCCAAAGCCCAAAGTAGCCACAGATAGGTAATAGCCGCGCAAACGTAAAATGGGTCGTCCCACCACCCAAGCAATCACAGCGGAAATCACGGCACCTAAAATAGCCGACATGAAAACTGGTAAGCCGATGAGTTTGGGCGCCAATGCACAGCTATAGGCACCAATACCTATAAACCCCGCGTGACCCAAACTGATTTGGCCGACGAACCCCGTCAAAATCATGATGCCCATAACTGCAATAGTGTTCATGAGCACCAATGAACCCACCCTAAAGTGATAAGAAGACGAGAAAAACAAGGGGGCAACAACGACCACCAACAATAAAACTAGGATGGTAACAATACGTGGTGACACTTTCATGGCTAAACCCTCTCTGCTGATGTTCTCGCCCCGAAAAGGCCTTGGGGCATAAAGAACAAGACGGCCAATATCACCACAAAGGCAGCTGCATCTTTATATTGCGAGCTGATATAACCCGCCGTCAAAGATTCGAGTAGCCCCAGGATGATGCCCCCAACAAGCGCCCCCTTGGGGTTGCCCATGCCACCCAACATGGCTGCAGCGAAACCCTTGAGCGCCATACTCATACCAATATCAAAGCTGGTTAGAGTAATGGGCGTCACCAATACCCCCGCCAATGCGCCGATTGCGGCCGAAACCGCAAAAGATAAGGTCATCACATAGTTTGTATTAACCCCAACCAATAATGCCGCAATGCGATTATTGGCTGTGGCCAATACAGCCCGGCCCAGCAAAGTTTTATTAAAAAAGAGCCAAAGCAAAACAAAAATCAGAATCGCCCCAAAGAAAACCCAGAGATTTTGGGGAACGATAGTCGCGCCAAAGATGCGGATCGGCGCCTCGCCTGTAAATGCAGGAAAACGATGCAACTGTTTGCCCAGGAATACCTGAGTAAGTCCGCGCACAAAAATGGAAGCACCAATAGTAATAATGATGATACTGACCACTGGCGCACCGCGGGCAGGCTCGATGGCAAACTTATTGAGTGCAACACCTACTAACGCTGTAAAGATGACAGCGAATAGCGCAGCAAATGGCAATGACCAGCCCGCCGCAAAGGCAGTCGCCGTAATCATGCCCCCAAGCATGACAAATTCACCTTGAGCAAAATTGACCACATCTGATGCGTTATAAATGATCGTAAAACCCAAAGCTACCAGGGCATAAACAGCCCCTACTGCCAGACCTGATAAAAAAAACTGTAGAAACTCGGACATTCAGAACCCCTCACACATGCAGACGATAAGCGTTTGGCAGCAGCCGCACGGCGCTGCCAAACGGAAACAAAAAACGGTTCTTTTAGTCTTCAACAATCACCCAATCGCCATCACGGATTTCCAACATCCGGAAAGCTGTCAAATCTAAGCCCAAGTGATCATCAGGTGAAAAATTAAACACCCCAGTTGTACCGACAAACCCTTGGGTCTCTTCGAGGGCATCACGAATCGCGACTGGATCGGTGCTGCCCGCACGCTCGATGGCATCCACAAATAAGTACAGCGCATCGTGGGCATAGCCACCAAAGGTAGATACTGGTTTATCAGTGGCAGACTCGTAACGTTCTTTGTAGGTTTGAACGACATCCCGCTGTACATCATCCTCGGCGAGCTGCTCGGCCACTAACAAAGGCGAACCCGGCAAACGAATGCCCTCGGCCAGCTCGGGACCAGCTAAATCAATAAATGCGTTAGAAGCCACGCCGTGTGATTGATAGAAAGGCAAATCAATGCCCAATTGTCTATAGTTCCGCGTAACGATGGCCGGACCAGAACCTAAGCCCAGATTAAGGATTGCTTCTACCCCGTCCTTGCCGCGCAGATTCGTTAACTGCGGTGTCATATCCGCATCATTGGGA
>DATGTW010000147.1:0-11963 GCA_035301625.1 Paenalcaligenes sp. | reverse complement strand
ACCTGCGCAGGCTGCAATTTTGAAGCGCGCCAGCTGGGATACAAGGTTGCCAACAACGATAAACATAAAGCCACTACAGCAATAAAAATGATATCTGACCACTGTGGATTAGAAGGTAAAGTACTAATAAAATAAATCTGCGGATCTAAAAAGTGAATACCCAGTAAACGCTCGAGCCAAGGCACAACAGTTTCTATATTAAACGCCAATAAAGTACCAAACAAAACACCCAGGCCCGTGCCTACCACTCCAATAAGAGCACCCTGAATGAGAAAGATCCAAGCGATAGAGCGAGGAGTCGCGCCCAAGCTACGTAAAATTGCAATATCACTTTGTTTGTCTTTGACGGTCATTACTAATGAGGAAAGCAAATTGAAAGCTGCCACCGTCACAATCAACAATAAGATTAAAAACAGCATGCGTTTTTCAGTTTGCACAGCTGCGAACCATGTTCTGTTATTTTGGGTCCAATCACGCACCACACCATACGAGGAGAGCTGTTGACCTAGCTCTGCTGCACGCTCAGGGGCTTTATGCATATCATCAATACGCAAACGCAGCCCACTTTGGGCATTGTCCCTAAACAAACGAGCGGCATCATCCACATTGGTAAACACCAAGGAGGAGTCATACTCATAGTGCCCTGATGAATATAAACCAACAACTGTAAACTGACGCATGCGCGGACTGAATCCAGCTGGACTCACGGCACCTTGAGGCGCTAACAACATGACATGATCACCCTCGCGCACCCCCAGCGTATGCGCCAGCTGAGCACCTAGGACGATGCCATATTGACCATCTTTTAATTTATTGAGGCCATCATCCAGCATTTGCGCCGGCAGCTCAGAAACCTCGCCCTCGATGGTGGGCTCGATACCCCGGACCTGAACTCCACGTAAATTATTGCCCCGCAAAATCATACCCTGAGCAGACACAAATGGCGCTGCCCCTCTCACATGTGAATCTTGCTTGGCACGCTCGGCGATATCAGGCCAGTGTTGCAAAGCCTGGTGCTGAGCATTGTCACGTAGAAATAACTCGACATGGGGCAAGACAGAAAGCATCTTGTCACGCACCTGGGTTTGAAAGCCATTTACAACAGAAAGCACTACAATGAGGGCCGCAACACCTAGTGCAATGCCAATCATTGAAGAACTGGCAATAAAGGACACAAAGCGATCACCCTTGCCTGCTTTGTGTCGCTTTCTGCCTAATCCGGCATAACGAACACCCACCCAAAATTCATACCGCATAATATAATCGACCGTAATGAGTAACGATAAACCCGCATCCTCGACAGAAGTCCTAATAGGGAGTCTTTTTCCTGCCAAGCACGCTCAATCCTTGTGGCCTGCTATACAAGAACACGCCCCCAATCTGTGTCAATGGCTGGCGAGCAGTCGAGGCCAAAGCGTTGCCCATGATCCGCTGCGTCAACGCTGCAGCGCCCACGAACACTTTCAATTGCAAGATGCCGGCTTTCAGACCCAATCTAGCCACCCGTTAGGCGCTGGTATGGCGCTCATCTTAGCACTGCAACAAGGTTTTTGGCAGCAAATCAAAGAAAAAAATAATTTCTGGCTCGCCGAGCTCATCCACTTGGCCCCTGGCCGCGAAGGCGCTAGCCTTATTCCTGCTCGCTTATTGGACATTACAGCCCAGGAATCAGCAGCCTTATTAGAAAGCTTGGATGATTATATTGCAGACACCCCCTTTGAATTCACCCCCTTAAGCCCCACCCACTGGTCCGTCGACTGCACTGAGACATTACCCAGTCAAACGGCTACAGTAGAACTTGCTTTTGAAACCACTGTGCAAGACTGGTGGGACACATCCACCCAAGGACGCACTTGGCGCCAATGGGCAAATGAAATTCAGATGATTTGGTTTCAACACCCAGTTAATATAAAGCGTCAACAACAAGGTCGACCAGTAATTAATGGTCTATGGCTCATGGGGGGCGCTGCTCCCGGTCAATTAGCCCGGCCCAATACGCCCAGCCCACATATTAATCGCTGCCTCGAGCAAAGCTTTAGAGAACAAGATTGGGGAGAATGGTTACACCAACTGGCTAAACTAGACAGCCGTTGGCAAGAGCAACCGCCCCAAAAGTTAGTCTTTACAGGTAATCAGGGTTACGTTGTCTGCGATACTCCTGCCCATCGTACTTGGTTGCAACGTATTTTCACCCAGCAAAAAACAGGACAAACATGTTGGCTCAACCCACATTAAAACCTCGCTCGGCACCTGCCGAAATTACCACACAGCTTATTGATCAAGGTTTACACCCCTTACTGGCCCGTTTATTTGCGGCCAGGGGCATGACTGATGCCAACGAAGCTCAATTTCGCTGGGCCAACATGTATGCCCCAAATCATTTACATCAAATTGAACAAGCCGCCGAACTATTGGCCGATGCAATCGAAAGCCAACACCGTATTTTGATCGTTGCAGATTATGATTGTGATGGGGCCACGGCCTGCGCAGTGGGGTTACGCGCCTTGAACGAAATGGGAGCTGATGTTGATTTTCTGGTCCCAGATCGTTTTGAAACAGGTTATGGACTCTCACCCGAAGTGGTCAAACTGGCTTTGCAGCACCCCAATGGAAAACCCGATGTCATAGTGACCGTTGACAATGGAATTGCTAGCGTCAGCGGTGTTGCTGCTGCCAATGCCGCTGGCATACAAGTCATCGTTACAGACCACCATTTACCCGCCGATGAACTCCCCGCAGCTGCGGCCATCGTCAACCCTAATCAGCCTGATTGCGATTTCCCGTCCAAAAACCTGGCCGGTGTGGGCGTTATTTTTTATCAAATGCTGGCCTTACGCGCTACCCTTAGAGCGCGCGGTGCCTTTGATGTTGACTCGCAACCACGCTTGGAGCAGCTGGCCGATTTAGTTGCACTAGGTACGGTGGCTGATGTCGTGCCCCTAGATGCTAACAACCGCATCCTGGTTGCCCAAGGCTTGCATCAAATTCGTGCTGGACGCATGAGTCCCGGAATCGCAGCGCTGTTTCAGGTCGCCGGCCGCGATCCAAAGCGCGCGCATAGCTTTGATTTAGGTTTTGCAGTAGGCCCACGAATTAACGCTGCAGGTCGTTTGGCCGATATGAGCCTGGGCATTCAGTGCTTATGTACTGACGATATTGACGAGGCTCTCGCCTTGGCACACGAACTAGACACCATCAATCAAGAACGCCGCAGCATCGAGCAAAACATGCATGAACAAGCGCTGCAGGCCCTGGAACAACAATCTGAGCTCGATCCTACTGCCACTGTTTGCGTTTACGAACCCGGGTGGCACCAAGGCGTGGTCGGTTTGGTCGCTGGCCGACTCAAGGAAAAATACTGGCGGCCTACCATTGCTTTTGCTCAAGCCAATGAGGACGAGCTCAAAGGATCAGCCCGCTCTATTCCTGATGTGCATATGCGCGATACCTTGGACCTGATCTCAAAACGGCACCCTGATTTAATCCAAAAATTTGGGGGTCACGCAATGGCTGCAGGGCTCAGTATTCACCCCGGTCAACTTGAAGGTTTTAAAGCTGCTTTTGAAGATGCAGTTATAGAGTTTACCGGACGCACAGAGTTTGACCCCATCATTGAAACCGATCATTCATTGGAAATTGATTACTGCACCTTGCAAACTGCCCAACTGTTACAAAAATTTGTTTGGGGTACCGGCTTTGCCGCACCTGTTTTCCAAGATCAATTCCAGGTACTAAACCAACGGATTTTAAAAGGCAAACACCTCAAATTGATGCTCGGACGTGAAGGACAAAACTTTGAGGCCATTTGGTTTAACCAAGGAGAACCAATGGGTGATCAAGTAGAACTCGCCTATCGTCTAGATGAAAATCACTGGAATGGTCGTTCACGCCTGCAGCTAATCGTTGAATATGGCTACACAGTTTGAGTATGTTAATGCTGCAGTTAGACAGCGCCGCGTAAAATCTACTGCCATCCATGACGTGCTCAACCAGGTTAATCGCGCATAGCACCCGGAGAAAAACGCGATGAGTACACAATGCCACCAACAATAAGCACAAAAGCAATTGCGTGAAATAGACGTGGGCTCTCGCCTAGGAAAATGGTAGATAGCAATGCAGCAAATAAAGGAATCAAATTAGCAAAAAAACCTGCCATCGCGGGTCCAATGCGTCGGACACCCTCCCCCCAGCAGCGGAATGCTATCACCGCTGGCCCAACAGCAACATAAATAATGGCCAGCACCAGCCAAGGACTCCACTCAATTTTTGCATCGATCACTACCCACTCGCCAGCTGCAAATAAACCCGACCAAAACACGCCAAACACTACCTGAGCCAATAGCGTGCGAGCCCAATTACCCTTGATGCTAGGCGGATCCTTGGCAAGGCTAAGCAACCAGCTATAAAAAGCCCAAGCAATCGTTGCCAGCAGCATATACAAATCGCCCGCGACAAATTGTAATGATAATAATTGCCCAAAGTCACCACGGGTCAAAATAATCAAAACCCCGCAAAGTGACAACAAAGCACCAAATAACTGATGTAAATTGATGCCTGCATGAAAAAACAGCCGTCCAATAATAAGCATCCAAATTGGCATGCTTGAGCCTACCAAGGTCACATTTATAGGGCTGGAGCTATGAAGCGCCATGTATTGAAGCGCGTTATAAAGGCCCACCCCCAACAAACCCAGTTTGAGGTAATAACGCCAGTGTTTCCACAAGGCACTTTTTGGCGCCAACACCTCGCGCGCAAAAAAAAGTAATAGGACAAACGCCAAAGACCAACGAAAAAAATTAAGGGTAACGGGGGGAATTGATGTAGCAACCAACCTGCCCACCACTGCATTACCGGCCCACAGAAAAGTGGGGATTACAAGGAGCAAAAACGTAGCAGGGGTCAGTCTTTGATTCATGGTAGGCAGGGCGATTTTATCAGTGGGAAAATCCCAAACTAACATTGATACGAGAAAACACAAGCATTTACCTTATTAATTGGACAATAAGTGCTCAGTTTGTTAAAATAACAGGGATATACGTGCAGTGAAAAACAGACCTGAAACGATCACATCGCTACACAGATATATCTGTGTACGCGCCTACATCATTTGCCGTTCGCTACCTATAGCCTAAAAAGCCATCGATAACACGCAGCTGGGTGCCTACTAAAGGCAGGCGTACGTGCACGTATAAAACTTAATTTTTTGTTTCATTTTATGAGGGTTTTGCCTATGTCTAAAGACTTGATAGAAATGCAAGGATCAGTAACCGAAGTACTCCCCGATTCCCGTTATCGCGTTGTATTGGATAATGGCCACGCCGTGATTGCTTATTCTGGTGGCCGTATGCGCAAGCACCACATTCGCATTCTCGCGGGTGACAAAGTAACACTAGAAATGTCCCCCTATGATCTGACCAAAGGTCGGATCACTTACCGCCATCTGCCCAAGCGTAACCAGTCTAACGATCGACCCCGCCGCAACTAACGCTCCCGCTCGACTACCCTGCCGGCCAGTCATTGCAAAAACATAAGCCTATCTTGTGCTTATGTTTTTGTTCGTTTTACACTGGTCATCTCTCATTTTCAAATGAATTACCGCACCCAAATTCAGGCACGGTATCTCTGTTGTTAGTCACTTCTCACTCGGATATTAGCGCTATGGAACTAGAAAGCAGCACTCAAATCAAAACTCACCTCCAAGAGTACCAAGAACGATGCTCAGATCTACGGAGGTATCTTTGACTACGACCAAAAGCACAACCGTTTACAGGTGATTTTGGCCGAATTCGAAAACCCTGACTTGTGGAGCAATCCCGAGCTCGCCCAAGAACTCGGTCGTGAAAAGAAAAGCATCGAAGACGTTGTTGTAGAGATTGATGAAATCCAACAAGGTTTAGACGAAGCTGACGAGCTCTTTGAATTGGGCCAATTAGAAAACGATGACGAAATCCTGACCGCAGTCGCCCAAGATCTACAGACTTTAGATAAACGCCTGGCTGCTTTAGAGTTTCGCCGTATGTTTTCCAATCCAGCTGATCCACTCAACTGCTTTATCGATATTCAGGCCGGCGCCGGTGGGACCGAGGCTCAGGACTGGGCATCCATGCTACTGCGACAGTATTTACGCTACGCCGAACACAAGGATTTTAAAACTGAAATTCTGGAATACTCCGAGGGTGATGTCGCCGGCGTTAAATCAGTCACCATCAAAATAGAAGGCGATTATGCCTATGGTTTGTTACGCACCGAAACCGGTGTGCACCGGTTAGTACGTAAAAGCCCTTTTGACTCAGGCCAAGGCAGACACACCTCATTTAGTAGTGTTTTTGTATATCCCGAGATTGATGATAGCTTTGAGATAGAAATCAATCCGGCTGACTTGCGTGTTGATACCTACAGAGCCAGTGGCGCCGGGGGGCAGCACGTCAACAAAACTGACTCTGCGGTACGAATCACACATATGCCCAGTGGCATTGTGGTGCAATGCCAAAACGATCGTTCTCAGCACCGCAACCGTGCTGAGGCCATGCAAATGCTTAAATCACGCCTGTATGAACTAGAAATGCGTGAGCGCATGGCTGAACAGCAAAAGCTAGAAGACGCCAAAAGTGATGTTGCCTGGGGCCACCAAATTCGTTCTTATGTACTCGATCAAAGCCGCATCAAAGATTTACGTACCGATGTCGAAATCTCAAACACACAGCGGGTGCTCGACGGTGACTTGGACCCTTTTATCGAAGCCAGCCTAAAACAAGGACTATAATCATGTCACACTCTCATGTTGTTATTGTTACCGGCGGTTCAACCGGATTAGGCCTTGGCCTACTGGATAGTTTTAATACACAACACGATAATCAACTGCTCATCAATATTGCGCGCCGCGATTGTCCTATTAAAGCTGCTACCGACCGAGGCAATCAGATACTGAATCTACGCGCCGACATGCATGACCCGGAATCCATCGCGCAGCTGCAAGCAGAACTCAAATCCCTTTTGCAAAAACACCAGCCCGATAAACTTTCAGTCATTCACAATGCCGGACAGGTCACACCTATAGGCCTATGTACACAGCTCACTGATGTCGAGCAAATTGACCAGGCGTTTCGCCTGAACATCAGTAGTGTGATAGCGCTCAACGCCACCTTATTAACCGCCCTGCCTCAGAATACCGACGCACGAATTTTGCTGATTTCATCAGGAGCTGGGCGTGGGCCTGTCCCAGGCTGGTCTGTCTATGGTGCAACCAAAGCTGCTATGGATTACTATGCTCAGGTACTCAACCAAGAACAGCCCCAGCTGCGCTGTGTCTCGCTTGCACCAGGTGTGATTGATACTGATATGCAAAGCACAATTCGTGGCCACAGTGCAGACAAGTTCCCACCCATTGAGCGGTTTTTACAACTCCATGAACAACAGCAGTTACAATCCCCCACAAAAACCGCACGTAGCATAGTTAATTATTTGCTTAGTGACGACTTTGGCTCCAAAGTCATTGATGATATTCGCCAACATCTTTAATCTGTTTCTGTTTTATCCCTATGAGCACCCAAAACGATACACCCCCTGTCAGTGAAAACAAACTCATCGCCGAACGTCGCGAAAAACTAGGTCACATTCGTAGTCAAGGCACTGCCTACCCCAACCATTTTAAACCCACAGAGCAGGCTCAAAAACTACAAGACCAATACGCTGATAAAGAAAAGGAAGAGCTCGGCTCCCTGGAGGTCCAAGTAACTATTGCTGGTCGCATGATGCTAAAGCGCGTCATGGGCCGAGCGAGTTTTGCCACCCTGCAAGACAGCAGTGGACGTATTCAAATTTATTTAGATAAACGACAAGTCGGCGAGGACTGCTATGAGCGGTTCAAAGGCTGGGATATCGGGGATATCTTGGGTGTCGAGGGGACTCTGTTTAAAACAAATCGTGGCGAGCTCACCGTACAAGTCACCCAAATCGAGCTGCTATCCAAATCACTGCGTCCTCTACCCGACAAATTCCATGGCTTGGCCGATCAAGAAATACGCTATCGTCAGCGCTACGTAGATCTCATCATGAATGAAGACGTACGTAAAACCTTTTTGCTGCGCAGCCAAGCCATCATGAATTTACGTCAGCTAATGAGCGAGCATGATTTCCTCGAAGTTGAAACCCCAATGCTGCAACCCATCCCTGGTGGGGCTGCTGCCAAGCCCTTCATCACGCACCACAATGCCCTGGATATGGATATGTATCTGCGTGTGGCACCCGAGCTTTATTTAAAAAGGCTCATCGTAGGGGGATTTGAACGCGTTTTTGAAATCAATCGCAATTTTCGCAATGAAGGGGTCAGCCCGCGACATAATCCTGAATTCACAATGATGGAATTTTACGCGGCCTACACTAACTACGACTGGATCATGCAATTTACAGAAACCTTGATCCGAGACACTGCGATTCGTACATGCGGTTCGGCGACCTTGGAATACCAAGGCGACACCCTCGATCTAAGTCAACCCTTTGACCGACTTACGATTGCACAAGCCATTTGTAAATACGCGCCAGAATATAATCATGAACAGCTCAAAAACGAGCAATTTCTACGTTCTGAATTAGAAAAATTCAAAGTTGATCTTAGTGCTCCTGAATTCATGCACGCCGGTTTAGGTGCCCTGCAATTGGCCTTGTTTGAAGAAACCACTGAAGCAAAACTCTGGCAGCCTACATTTATTATTGATTATCCCACCGAAGTTTCACCCTTGGCACGTGCTTCGGATCAAGACTCTGCCATCACTGAACGTTTCGAGCTGTTTATCGCTGGGCGTGAGCTTGCCAATGGGTTCTCAGAGTTAAACGATCCCGAGGATCAAGCTGCGCGCTTCAAGGCGCAGGTAGAAGCTAAAGACGCTGGTGACGAAGAAGCCATGTACTATGATGCCGACTATATACGCGCACTCGAATACGGCATGGCACCCACTGGCGGCTGCGGTATTGGTATTGACCGTCTGGTCATGCTACTGACCAATAGCCCCAGCATTCGTGATGTCATCCTCTTTCCCCATCTGCGCAAAGAGGATTAATGACAAATAGCGACTGCCAGTAATTACTGGTTACCCATGAATGCACTGCCTACTAAAAAGACCAGCCGAACGAAATGACTGCACTGAGTGATTTCGTCCAGCTGGTCTCTTATTTTTTCGAGCGCCTAATCGCCCTCTTGCAAATCTTGGGGGATGGATTAGATACGCTGCTACAGTGGTTTTAGAAGTGACTCGAGACGAGTGTGTGTAGTGCCACTATGCCACTAAGGGCATGGTATTAAACGGTGAAAGACTCGCCACAACCACACGCTGCTTTTTCATTGGGGTTTTTAAAACGTAACCCCGAGCTCATCCCTTCGTTGGCATAATCAATTTCGGTGCCATCAACAAAAGGTAGACTCTTGGGATCGACGAAAACCTTGATGCCATGATTTTCAAATACATGGTCCTCTTGGTTGAACTCATCAACAAAATCAACCGCATACTCTAAACCAGAGCAACCTGTCATACGCACGCCTAAACGCATACCAATACCTGATCCACGCTTTTGCAGATGAGTCTGAATGTGTTTTGCTGCTTTATCGGTAAGTTGAATCGACATAGAACCCTCTCAGTGAATTCGTTTACTAAATAGTGTATTGGCTGACTGCTCGGGATGCAAGTCTACCCAGGGTATTCGTGGGGAACAGAAGCACCCAGAAATCAATGGTTTAGGGCACCTTGGCGTTATCAGCAGCCACCGTGGCTGCCGCAATGCCCTGTTGCAAGTCTTGTAAAAGTTCATTAAACAGCATCACCACATGTATTTCCGTATTGGGTACTTCTAATTGCTGCTGCAAACTGATCAGTTGAAACTCATGCAGAGAATTTATTGACAGCCCATCCAAAGCCTCGCAAAAAGCATCTGCAAAAGCTATTAGCGTGGGGCTGCCGTACGCCCTGAAGCGCACCTGACTCAAGCGTGATTCCTGGCAGTGCAACCAAACCTGAACAATTGCGCCTTGGTCGACCCCCCCTACCTTGAAAGTCAAAGCGCCTTGTCCTAATGTATCAGTACCACTCAAAGCAAAAGCTGGGGTATGGAAACGACGTGCAATCTGTGCATTTTTCATTTGATTACCCCACTACAGAATGCTCTAAGTGCGCCATAGGCGTTTGTGCTGCAATCGCATCATGCCATAATGGGGACAGCTCGCGCAACCGCGCAATTTGTGTACTGAGTTCTTGTACCGCCGCATCCACCTGCTCGGCAGTGGTAAAGCGACCCAGACTTAGGCGCAGAGAGCTAAAAGCCAAAGAGTCCGAGCGCCCCAATGCGCGTATGACATGTGAAGGCTCCATCACCGCTGAAGAACATGCGGAACCACTTGAGACCGCTATGTTTTGCAATGCCAATAACAGCGCCTCGCCCTGCACGTAATCGACACTGATATTAATATTGTGCGGTACACGATGTATTGAAGAGCCGTTGAGATAAATACCAGGGATATTAGCCAACCCCTGCAACAGCTGTTCACGTAGCTGTCGGATATGAGCAATCTCATCCTTTTGCGACTGTATTGCCAACTCAAACGCCGCGCCCATACCCACTATTTGATGCGTTGGTAAAGTCCCAGAACGGAAACCGCGTTCATGGCCTCCGCCATGAATTAAAGGCTCGAGACGCATTTTTGGGCGTCGACGCACGTATAACGCGCCGATCCCTTTAGGACCATAAACCTTATGCGATGAAAAAGAAATCATATCGACAGGTATTTGGTTAACATCGATAGCGATCTTGCCAATAGCCTGTACAGCATCCATATGATAAGTTACCCCGCGCTCATGGCACATCTGGGCGATTTGAGCCAATGGCTGTATCACTCCGATCTCATTATTAACAGCCATGATAGAAACCAGAATAGTATCCGATCGAAATGCCTGTTCAAGATCTTGGAGACGAATTAAGCCGTCTTCCTGCACAGGTAAATAAGTCACCTCGAAGCCTTCTGACTGTAAAGCAGCGCAAGTATCGAGAACAGCCTTATGTTCTGTTTCCACCGTAATGATATGTTTACCACGATGCGCCTGGGCACGCGCGTACCCTTTTATAGCCAAGTTATTGGACTCAGTCGCACCCGAAGTCCAGACAATCTCGCGTGGTTGAGCCCCGACAGCAGCGGCCACCTGGGCGCGTGCAGCCTCTACTGCCTCTTCGGCCTGCCAACCATATGCGTGACTACTGGAAGCGGGGTTGCCAAAGCTCTCATGTAGCCATGGCAACATTTGCGCTACCACGCGCTCATCCACCGGACAAGTCGCGGCATAGTCCAAATAAATAACGTCACTGATCTTAGTTTTTTCCATGGTGTGTAGCGTCTAATCCTTGCGTTGCACTCAGAGATTAATTCTATACTGAAGCGCCCCTGAAAAGAAATGTTCAAGAGCTTGGGCGGACACGATTAAACCGAAGTGCTCGAACGCTTTTGAATGGCTTCAACCCCACTGACGGGGCGACGCTTGGTTTTTTTCTGGTTGCGCACGGACTCTTCGAGCAAGCGCATCCTTTGCTTGTCTACTAAATCCTGTAATGACACAGAGTCTAAAAAGTCTACCATTTTGCGGCTAAGTGCAGCCCACAGATCATGAGTCATACATTTGCTGCGCTCACCATTGGGGCCAATCTCGCAATTGCCTAACCCCCCACAATAAGTTGAATCAATGGGCTCGTCTACCGCAAAAATAATATCGGCCACGGTAATATGTCGGGCTGAGCGAGCCAAGCTGTAGCCACCACCAGGCCCGCGTGTGCTGTCGACTAATTTATGTCGGCGCAATTTGCCAAATAGCTGCTCCAAATATGATAGCGAGATATTCTGCCGCTCGCTAATTGTTGCCAAGGTGACTGGACCACTATGTTGGCGTAGAGCCAAATCAATCATCGCAGTGACAGCAAAACGGCCTTTA
>DATGTW010000146.1:0-6695 GCA_035301625.1 Paenalcaligenes sp. | reverse complement strand
CATCGACACTTTTGGAGGTTCCGGACGGGGCAGTACCCCCTGAATCCGGATTGGTAGTGTGAAGATTTTACAAACAAATCAGTCCAATACCATGTGTTCTACACCATCTGAAGCCGAGGCGGATACTGAAGACCCGCTTGTTTTACGCGCCCCTTCAAAAGCTGATGGGGCGGCCGTTGCAGAGCTTATTCGTTCATGCCCACCTTTAGATGTTAATTCTACCTATGCCTATTTGCTCTTGACCGAGCATTTCGCTCAAACCTGCGTGGTAGCCACTAAAGGCTCCCAGGTTGTAGGCTTCATTTCGGCATATCAGCCGCCATCTCAGGAACATGTTTTATTCGTTTGGCAGGTCGCCGTGCACTCTTCCATGAGAGGGCAGCGCCTGGCTGTGCGCATGCTAGAGCATTTATTGCAACGCACGCAATGCCAAGAGGTGCGCTACATAGAAACCACAGTAGCGCCTGATAATCAGGCCTCACGCCGGATGTTCCAGCGCTTGGCTGATCAATATCAGACAGAATTAAAAGAATTGCCGTTCTTTGAGTCGCATCATTTTGATGAGGCGACGCAACCACAAACAGAGCCCTTATTACGTATTGGGCCCATCCCCTGATCCCGTAAAAGAAAATCAGTCAAGAAAATACGGATGTTTTGAATCTGTAGGGGATTGTTTTATTTTTTGGAGCAAAAATCATGGCTAAGTTGAAAGTATTTAATCGTTTAGAGTCGGAAGTGCGTGGATATATTCGTTCATTTCCAGTTTTGTTTGACCAAGCAAAAGGGTCCTTGTTGTACGACAGTGGTTCAGAAGCCTATATCGACTTTTTCAGCGGTGCAGGGACACTGAACTACGGACATAACAACAAGCTTTTGAAAGAAAAGCTCATCGACTATCTTAAAGAAGATGGGGTGGTGCATGGGCTGGATATGGCGACCCAAGCCAAAAAAGAGTTTTTAGAAACCTTTGAGCGCGTCATTTTGAAGCCACGCGATATGGAGTACACCTTTCAGTTCACCGGTCCGACTGGCACGAACGCTGTTGAAGCAGCATTGAAAATTGCTCGTCAGGTGACTGGTCGTGAAAATGTGATTTCCTTCACCCATGGTTTTCACGGCGTGAGCATGGGCTCACTGAGTGTGACCGCCAACCAAAAGTTCCGCTCTGCTGCCGGTACAACCTTGGGTAACGCTACCTTTATGCCTTATGACGGGTATTTGGGGCCTGATGTAGATACCATCAGCTATTTGGAAAAAGTATTGACAGATCCCAGCAGCGGTATTGATAAACCTGCCGCAGTAATTGTCGAGACCATTCAGGGTGAGGGCGGCGTTAACGTGGCTACCCATCGCTGGTTAGAGGACTTGCAGGCAGTTTGCCGCCGTCACGAAATCATCTTTATTGTTGATGATATTCAAGTGGGTTGCGGACGTACCGGGACATTTTTCAGCTTTGAGAAAATGGATATCCAACCCGATATCATTACACTGTCCAAGTCACTGTCGGCCTATGGTCTGCCTATGTCAATGGTGCTGATGAAGCCCGAACTAGACGTATGGTCACCTGGTGCACATAGCGGTACCTTCCGTGGTAACAACTTGGCTTTTGTCACTGCAACAACAGCTTTGAATCACTACTGGAAAGACGCAGAGTTCTCCAAGCAGATTGAAGAGAAAGCAGAGATTATTCGTGACTGCCTGGAAAACATTTGCCAAAGCTACCCCAATGTCGGCTTGAGTGTTCGTGGGCGCGGCTTGATCCAAGGTTTGGTTACTACCGAAGACCACGAGTTGGCCGGAAAAATTGCGCAGCAATGCTTTAATAACGGTTTGATTATTGAAACCTCTGGTGCCAATGACGAGGTGCTCAAGCTCTTGCCCGCCTTGACCATTGAAACTGAGTTATTGAAAAAGGGCATGGCCATTATTGAAAAGAGTGTGGCTGAAACCCTCGCAGAAGAGGTAGCAAAGGCTTAACAGCAAATAATGTGGAGCAGCCTGACCTCAAAGGTTGGGCTGCCGCCCACAAATTCCATTTTTAAGACACAGATGTAATGGCTCGTTAAGCCATTAAGAACAAGATAAATAGCAGGAGTACTGATCATGATTGTTCGCAATGTCAAAGACATAATTGGAACAGAAAACGAAGTCAAAGGTGAAAATTGGACTAGCCGTCGTGTGCTTTTGAAGCGTGATGGGATGGGCTTTTCATTTCATGAAACCATCATTAAGCCTGGCACGGAAACTCACATTCACTATAAAAACCACCTTGAAGCTGTTTGGTGTGTTGAGGGTGATGGCGAGATTGAAACTGTCGCTGATGGCAAAAAATACGCTATTGAGCCCGGCGTGGTTTACGCCCTTGATGAGCATGACGAACATTACCTGCGTGGGGGTAAAGAGCCCATGCGTTTGATCTGTGTTTTTAACCCGCCTTTAACCGGTCAAGAGGTTCATGACGAATCCGGGGTGTATCCCTTAGAGACCGAATAAGTAAAGATAGGAGCTTAATATCATGGATACGGTGATTCATGACCGCTATGTTTCCAGAACAGAGCGCCAGGCCGGTATGGTCGTTCGTGAGGAGCCGGTCGTCTACAACGAAGGCACTTATGCAGATGCACTCAGTGCCGAACAGTTGGGAGAGTACCAGGACAAGGGCTTCCTCGTCTTGGAGGAGCTTTTTAGCCCTAAAGAGATTAAAAAGCTACTGGCCGAGGTAAAATCCCTGGGTGGTCGCAAAGATTTACAGGATCGCCCAGAGTTTGTGACCGAACTGGACTCTCAAGAGCTGCGTTCTTTGTTTTCAGTGCATCAATTTAGCTCTATTTTTGAGCGATTGATGCAAGACCCACGTTTGGTGAATGTAGCACGACAGATTTTAGGTTCAGAGGTGTACATCCATCAATCACGTGTCAACTACAAACCTGGTTTTGATGGGGATGAGTTTTATTGGCATTCTGACTTTGAGACTTGGCATGTAGAAGATGGCATGCCCGAGATGCGCGCTTTAAGTTGCTCGGTGCTACTGACCGATAATGATGCCTGTAACGGTCCACTGATGCTCATTCCAGGCTCGCATCGTACGTTTTTAGTATGCCCAGGCGAGACTCCGGAAGACCACCACGAGCGTTCTCTGAAAAAACAAGAGTTTGGTGTACCTGACCCATTGAGTTTAACTTTGTTGGTCGAAGAGTACGGCGGAATTGAGGCATTAGAAGCTAAAGCAGGCTCGGTTGTTTTCTTTGACAGTAATGCCATGCATGGTTCGGCAGGCAACATTAGTCCATGGCCACGTGTTAATGCTTTCTTTGTGTATAACAGCATTGAAAATAAGTTGGAAACACCCAAGTACGGTCTGGAGCCCAGGCCCGAGTATTTGGCACATCGTGAACACACTAAAGCGGTGAAACCAAAGCCGACTAAAGACGGCTAATAGCAGCAGTAAATAAAAACACGGTTAATAAAATAAAGAGCATTTGCTGATAAAATAGTCAGTAAAAAAAGCGCAGCGGATAAATTCCTGCTGCGCTTTTTTTATGTGCTCTGGTGAGTGGGACGCCAGCTGATAAAGGCACCTTCAGTTTCCGTTTTCGCCTAAAAAATGGCTCAAAAATTGCTGAGTGCGTTCTTCTTGTGGGTTATCAAATAATTGTTCAGGAATTCCTTGTTCGACGATTTTTCCACCATCAAAGAAGCAGATACGATCAGAGACCTCTTTGGCAAACTGCATTTCGTGCGTGACCAATAGAATAGTGAGATCATGTTGCGCGGCCAAACGCTCGATAACGGTGAGTACCTCGCCAACTAATTCCGGGTCAAGGGCCGATGTAGGTTCGTCAAAGAGCATTATTTTGGGTCGCATCGCTAGTGCGCGTGCAATGGCTACACGTTGTTGCTGACCGCCTGAGAGCTGGCTGGGGTATTTGTCTTTGTGTTCAAGCATTCCCACTAATTCCAGGTACTCACAGGCTCTTTCCCGTGCTTTTTTCTTGCTAAGCCCCAAAACATGAATAGGGGCCTCTGTGATGTTACGTTGCACAGTCATGTGGGGGAATAAATTAAATTGCTGAAATACCATGCCCATTTTTTTGCGCATGTGGCGCAGGTGTTTCTCGCCTGCACTGACCAACTCATCGTGTTTTTGTTCGTGCCATAGCGGTTCGCCCCCGACAAAAATATGGCCGCCCTGGATGTTTTCGAGTGTCATTAAAATGCGTAGAACAGTGGATTTGCCTGAACCCGAGGGACCAATAATGGTGACTTTTTCTCCTTGTTGTACATTGAAACTGAGTTGATCAAGCACCACATGTTCATCAAATCTTTTGGTCACAGCATCAAATTCAATGATGGGTGAGATAGGTGCGCTGGACAGGCCATTGCCCTGCCCGTTCGTCGGGTGAGGTTCAGTTTGGCGACTGGTATCCAGCACTGTTTTAGTAAGTGTGCCAGTCATTTCAAATGTACTCCTTCTTTAGGTAAGCGTGTATCTAGAACACGTATCAGCCAAGAGGCTACCAAGGTGAGAATCAGATATAGCAAACCCACCATAGATAAAGGGATCATGTAGTTAAATGTGCGATCACCGATAATCTTGGCTACATTAAGCACTTCAAGTACAGAGACAACGGACAGCACTGGGACGTCTTTCATAATTGAGACCAGGTAATTGCCCAGCGCTGGAATAATTCTGGGAATGGCTTGGGGTAAAACGACAATGATAAATGTTCGCCAAGCGGTAAAATCTAAAGCGCGTGCGGCCTCGGTCTGACCGTTATGGATGGACTCAATGCCCGCCCTATAGACTTCCGATGTATAAGCGCTGTACTGCAGCCCTAAGGCCAGTGCCCCGGTCATAAAAGCAGGTAGGACAATGCCATATTCGGGCAGCACATAATAAAGGAAAAATAGCTGTACCAGTAGCGGCGTATCACGAATAAATTCGGTGATGAAATAGGCTGGCCAAGAAATTATTTTTAGCCTTACACTTTTGAGGCCGGCGAGGACTAAACCAATGATGGCTGCCACAACAAAGCCCACCAAGGTTGCCTGGATAGTGACTACCAAACCTTTTAATAAGATGGGCAGAATTGACCAAGCAAAGGCCCATGCGCTGCTCGTATCCCATGCAATTCCAAATAGCATGCTTTACCTCCCCGCTCGCCAGCGACTCGTGTAGCGTTCAAGTAAACGCATAAAAAAGGCCAATACCAGCGCCATGCCAAAGTAGATAAAAAGCAGCATTGTGTAAATGGTGGTGCTGTCCTGAGTGTAGTTACGCAATTGTTCAGCGCGGAAAGTCAGATCACCCAAGCTAATCAAGGAAACCAGCGCTGTATCTTTGAGGTTTTGGATAGCTAAATTGCCAAAAGTAGGCATCATCTCGGGAATCGCTTGAGGGATGGCGATACGCCACATGGTTTGGCGCGGGCTAAAGTCCAGGGCTTTGGCAGCCTCAAGTTGGTTGGGCGAGACTGCTTGGATGGCACCACGAACGACCTCGGCTCCGTAGGCGCCGATATTTAAGCTCAGTGCGAGTGTGCCCGCCATCACAGGGCTCAGGCGTAAATCAACACCAATGACTTGCCCAAGAACTGGGAGTGCAAAAAACAGCCAAAATAATTGCACCAATAGCGAAGTCCCTCTGAAGAGCTCAATAAACCCTACGCTAAGGGCACGGATCCAGAGGTAATCTGAAAGCCTGCCTACACCGGCAATAAAAGATACCAATCCGCCAAGTATGGTGGAGTAAACAGTGAGTTGAGTCGTTACCCAGGCCCCACTTAAAAGGGGGCCTGCGTAAGTATTCCAGTCAATCATGTGTGCTTATCTAGTAATGGAATAATGGCTTATTTAGAAAAATTAAAATGGGCCATCGGTGTCAGCACACAACTCGGCAGTGGTTTTGACGTTGGATTCACTTTGGTCTAGGTCGGTAAAACCATGACTGGCCAAGATATCAGACCAAGTGTCAGTTTCTTTGAACTCTGCCAGAGCATCGTTGATGGCATCACGCAAGTCCTCGGAGTCCTTGGAAAAGGTAAAGCCACCCCAACTGCGAATGGTGACGTCATTAATAATTGGGTCAACAAAATCTTCTGCTAATTCTACTTTGTCACTGCGTTTAGCGAGCTCGGCAGCAGTGAGACCCGTGGCCGCATAAGCATCAGCGCGACCAGTGGAAACGGTCGAAATGGCGTCAGCGTTGTTGGAAATGGTCAGCATTTTGCTTTCATCTACGCCTAGTGCTTGTAGCATTTCTAGCTGATCAGCGCCGGCCATGATGGCTACCGTGTAATCACCGTCGGTAAAGTCCTCGTAACCGTGCAAATCTTTAGGGTTGCCAGCCGCAACGAGTAAGCCCTCACCATACGAGCTGTTGGGCTCGGAATAAACGACCTGCTCGCAGCGCTGAGGCAAGATAGCCATCTCCGCAGCGACCATATCAAAACGATCTGCCTGTAGGCCAGGAATTAAAGAGCCAAAGTTGGTGGTGACCCACTCAATCTCATCAATGCCCAATTCTTCGACCAAGTGTTGTGCGACCTCGGGACCGGCCCCTTTGGCTTCCCCATTGGGGTCTATAAAGCCGTAAGGAATTTCATTGGCCACGGCGATGCGAATTACGCCTCTGTCCTTAATCTCTTCTAAAGAGGCGGCTGTTGCGGTGGTACCCAACAGGCCAGCGCCGAGTA
>DATGTW010000145.1:0-5090 GCA_035301625.1 Paenalcaligenes sp. | reverse complement strand
TGGCAAGCCCACCCATCAGGTCGGTATCCCATTGCACTGGGGCTTTGTCGGGGTCGCCAAACCCGGGTTTTTAGCCAACACGCTGACGCCTTTTGTTGGTGATGGCAACTCGCAAACCCCGGAATTCAAGTCCTTCCTGGTCAACGTAGAAAAGGCGTAAGGAGAAGACTGTCATGACAGTAGAAACTTTGGATATTAAACGCCGCTCTGCGACTACCACCCCCTCTCCTCAGGCGCGGCACCCTATCCCGACGACTGAGGGGGTGGCAAAGCTCATCGATGTTTCTCAGTGCATCGGGTGCAAGGCCTGTCAGGTCGCATGTATGGAGTGGAACGATCTGCGCGACGATATTGGCGAGAACGTCGGGGTATATGACAACCCCCACGATCTCAGCTCTGAGTCCTGGACGCTGATGCGTTTTGCCGAGTACGAAGACGACAAAGGCGATCTCGAGTGGCTGATCCGCAAAGATGGCTGTATGCACTGTGTGGAACCAGGTTGCTTGGAGGCCTGCCCGGCACCCGGGGCCATCGTGCAGCACACTAACGGGATTGTGGATTTCAATCAAGACAACTGCATTGGCTGCGGCTACTGTATTTCCGGTTGTCCTTTTGATATTCCGCGTATGTCCGAAAAGGATAACAAGGTGTACAAATGCACCCTGTGTTCTGACCGTGTGGCCGTTGGCCAAGAGCCCGCCTGTGTCAAGACCTGTCCCACCGGTGCCATTACTTTTGGTACCAAAGAGGACATGAAAATCTACGCACAGGAGCGCATTGAGGATCTGCAATCCCGCGGTTATGACAATGCCGGTCTGTATGACCCTCAGGGCGTCGGTGGCACACACGTGATGTATGTACTCCAGCACGCAGATGACCCCACCCTGTACAACGATCTGCCCGCGGACCCAAAAATCAGCCCCACCGTCAAGCTGTGGAAAGGCTTGGCCAAGCCCATCGGGGTTGCCATGATGGCGCTCACGGCGGCAGCTGGCTTTTTGCACTACATCCGCAAAGGCCCGCTCGAGACCACCGAAGAAGACGAGCGTCAAGCAGAGGAGGAAAGCAATGTCAGACACTAAGAAACGTACCCTGGCCCGTTATACCTATTTTCAACGGGTCAACCACTGGTTCATCGCCTTGTGTTTTATTTTGCTGACCGTTTCTGGGTTGGCGCTGTTCCATCCATCAATGTATTGGATGTCTAACCTGTTAGGCAGTGCGACTTGGACACGCATCCTGCACCCCTTTATCGGGGTCGCGATGTTTGTGGCCTTTTTCATCTTTGCCATTCGGTTGTTCCGCGATAACCGCATCACTGCCGAGGATCGGCAGTGGCTGCGCAAGTTTCCTGCGGTGATCAATCAAGAGACAGAGGGCATCCCTGAAAGCGGCAAATACAATGGCGGTCAAAAGCTGCTGTTTTTTGTGTTCATCTTGTTGATGATCGGCTTGTTGATCACCGGGGTGATTGGCTGGCGTTCTTATTTCTCGGCCTATTTCACCATCGATACAGTACGCATCGGTCTGTTGCTACACGCTTTGTTTGGCTTCTTACTGATTTGTTCCGTCATCGTGCATATCTATGCCGGGATTTGGGTACGCGGCTCGATCCGTGCCATGACCCGCGGCAAGGTATCCTACGGTTGGGCGTGGAAACACCACCGTGCCTGGTTCCGCAAAGCCGTACGTGAGCAGCAAACCGACGGGAGAAACTAATGCAACGCATTATCTCGCGTGGTGAAATCGAAAACCTGGATCGGACCCAGGTACCGACCATCTACCCCCCCAAGGGGGAGGTGGTCTTTGCGCAGCGCGCCCAGCGCCTGCGCGCCCTGGCCGAGGACAGCAGCGTGAGCGCATACCTGCAGCTGATGACCCATTTGGTCGACGCACAAGATGCACTATTGCAAAAACACACTGATCTGACCGGGCCCACGGCCGAGCAAATTGCACTGGCCAACGAGCATGGTCTGCCCCCATTGGGGCCCATGCTCACTGACCGAGACCCTATCTGGCGTGATCTACTACAGGAATTGCTGGATATCGTCGCAGTCAGTATCCAGAGCACAGACGCAGAAAAAAGCGCGCTGCCCCAGGTCATCCAGGAAATCACCGCTGCCTTAAAAGACGATCCAGAGCAAATCGAAACCCTGGCGAATCAACTCATCCAAAGGCAAATTGACGCGGAGACCAATCTGGCCTGGGCGCCTTCAATCATGGCTGCCCTACAAGTGTATTTCACCCGTTTGGTCATTGATCTGGATCTCGCTACGGAATCCACTAACCACAACAGCCCTTTTGGCATTTGCCCTTGCTGCGGCGCCCAGCCCATCGCTGGCATCGTCAAAAGCTCAGGCCCCAGTGCCGGACGGCGCTATATGGTGTGCAGTCTATGTGCCACCGAGTGGCATATCGTACGCGTCACCTGCAGCTATTGTGAAAGCACTGAAGGCATCAATTATTACTCTTTGGAAGAGGGTGATGAAGCCATTCGCGCCGAAGCATGCGACAAGTGCGAGAACTACCGAAAGGTTTTCTATTCAGAAAAAGACGCCAAGGTCGAAGCCCTGGCCGATGATCTGAACAGTATCGAACTGGATATGCTCATGGGCAAAGAGGGATTTTTCCGGATGAGCGACAATCCCTTGTTGTGGATGCCCAGAGAATAAAATAAATCCTATTGCTTACAAAACTGCCCTTGGAAATACAAAAAGTCGAGGGCAGTCCTTATCTCAAGATATTTATCTATAGATCTCAGTTGGGCCGCTGTGAAAAGCGTCTCTCAAAAACACTTTCTGCAATTCTGTTTTTTAATACTTCGATAGAACCACCCGCTATCATCCATCCTCTACAGCGTCGAACACAATATTCGACCAACGACTCTTTGCTGAAACCCATGCCTCCCATAACTTGCATAGCCTCATTAGCTACATTAAAGCCTGTCTGATTACAATACACCTTTGCTATTGCCGTTTCTGTTGGAGATGGAAAACCAGAATCAGCATTTATTGCCGCACGGTATAAAAGCAATTGAGCCGCATCCAATGATATTTTCATATCAGCAAACTTCCACTGCAAACCTTGAAACTCGCATAGTAAACGCCCAAATTGCTTCCTCTGTAAAGCCCAGCTTCTGGCCTCTTCATATGCATAACGCCCTAAAGCAAGGGATCTTGCTGTATTACCTATACGCTCAACGTTAAAGCCGGCAATTTGTTTTTTAAATCCCCCTTCACCTAAAATCACTTGTTCATCGGGTACATATACATTATCAAAATTAATTTCGACCCATTCCTCATCAGACATAAAAGCAGATTTTTTTCCTAAATTGATGCCTTCACTGTCCATTTCGATAAGCACCGAGCCAATCCCATCCAACCCGGGCCCAAAACGCACATATGTAAGTATATAATCCGCATGAGGGCCATGTGTTGTAAAAATCTTGGAACCATTGATTCGCCAACCTTGACCGTCTTTCGTGGCCGATGTTACTAGCTCTGTAACCGCTGATCCCGCTTCCGATTCAGTCATACCCACAGATATAAGAGCCTTGCCTCTCAGTAATGGAGTTAAATATTTATCTTTTTGTTCTTTACTACCATATTCAGCCAAAACACGAATTGCACCAAAACTTCCCGCCTGTACAACGTCCGCACTTCGAGGACATGCAGCTGCTACTGCCTGTATAGCAACAACCGCATCCATAAGTGTACCCCCCACCCCACCTGAATCTTCGGGGATAGTAATGCCTAATAGTCCTTGCTCTGCCATCATTTTTGCCACATCCCAAGGATATTCCTGAGAGTGTGCGCGTTCATGTGCTCCTGGTGCTAATTTGTCCCTTGCAAACCGCTTAACAGCATCCTCAAATCCCGTCTGCTCTTCTGAAAGTGTGAACTTCATGTTATTTGTCCTCCTACCGTTTATTTAGTATCTATCTGGATATTTAAACTTGTCACTCTTGCGAATCTTTTAAGACAATCAACCCATCAACAGCTACCACCCTGTCTGTCTGAACAAAAAGTGGATTAATCTCGGCATCCAGCACTTTTACATCTTTTAACTCTGCTAACCGGGAGATCGCTGTAATAGTATCCATAATTGCATCTATATTCCCTTCCGGAAGATTTCGATAACCTCTTATTAACTTTGTCAGTTTTACTTCATCAATCATCTGTTTTGCTTGCTCTCGAGAAACGGGCGCCAACCGAATAGACACATCCTCACTAAGCTCCGCTGTTATTCCTCCAGCCCCCAAAAGAACAATTGGACCGACCGTGGGATCATCGCGATAACCAACAATAAGTTCAATAAGGTTTTGTTCCATTTGCTGAAGTTGAAACCCTTGAATGCGTGCGTTAGGAAGTCTTTTAGATACTGATAGCTTTATCTTATTTATTGCACTTTCTAACTCACTCTCGTTCTCAATACCCACCTGAACACCTTGAACCTCTGTTTTGTGAAGAATATCAGGGGATGATACTTTTACAACGAGAGGGTAAGGAATATCATGAGTTAAATCATTACAATTGATAACTTTCTCTTTAGGGTGATTAATACCCAGCTCATTCCATACTTTTAGAGCTTGAGACTCAACCAAAACGCCGTATTTAGGTAACTCCTCCGGCCAACTAATCGGTCGAGCGGATTGTTCTATCAATAACTCTTTAGAACTTGTATTCAAAAAAGATGACATTGAGTCAGCACAAGACTCTGGAGTGCGAAATGCTGCTATTTCATTTTCCCTTAATAGCTCTAATGATTTATGAGCTTCGGGCGTCAAAAAGGCCACTAGAGGCTTAGAGGCTGATTTTTTTGCTCTGATTAATGGCTCTACCGCTAATGATGCATGAAATTGCGCGGATGACCCTGCTACAGCAATAACTGCATCACACCAATTATCAGATAGTATCGCTTCAAGTAAATACTGAAATTGCTCACTGGTGGCTGCTAACGTTAAGTCGATAATAGGCTGCCTTTCAATTTTTATTCCCTGTCTTTCCATTTTTTTAATAAACTCAGTTGGAGGAGCTACAGCATCCACCCCTTTCAATCCAAGTTGATCAACCACTGTTGCCGCCCCACCT
>DATGTW010000144.1:0-15158 GCA_035301625.1 Paenalcaligenes sp. | reverse complement strand
ACTTTTCAATGACGAATGCGGCTTGGGTTCCTTTGCCAGCCCCTGGAGGGCCCAATAGTATTAATCGCATAAAGCATCTCCTGAATTTAAGCCACAGATATTAGCCGAAAAGTGAGCTATCCATCAATGCTCCTTTGGTTGAGGTTGGCATTAAATGCATCCCTTGTGGCAATTTTGTTGTGAAGTATGGGGTGCACCCCAAAAGTTTATACTATGAATTAGATGTGTTTTTTTGCGCCAACAGGTTGCGCACCTGTGCGAGGTCTTTGGCTGTATCAATGCCCAGTGTGGGTGCTTTATGCCAATGATGCACGCGGATAACCTCACCGTGCTCCAAGGCGCGTAGTTGTTCGAGAGACTCTAAGCGCTCTAGGGTACCGGGCGCCAGGGTTGGGAAACGTTGCAGGAAAGCATTGCGATAGGCATAAATACCTATATGGTGCAGGGCTTGTGCGGGGGCGGGTTGGTCGAGATCAGAGACTGCCTGGCTCCAATTGTGTGTGTCATCGTCATTGCGTTCCCAAGGGATGGGCGCGCGCGAGAAATACAAAGCCTGTTGCTTAAAATCACAAACAACTTTGACAGTGTTGGGGTTAAATAATTGAGCCCGCTGCTCTATAGGGGCTGCCGCAGTGGCCATGTTGGCCTGCGAGCCGTGTAATTGTTGGGCGACAGCATTGATTAGCTCTGGGTCTATCAGGGGTTCATCGCCCTGGACATTAACGATAATCGCATCAGTGGGTAATCCAAGTATCTGGGCGGCCTCAGCCAAACGGTCTGTACCTGTTTCATGATTGCGGGTCAACACATGTTTAATGTTATGTGCTTGGGCAAGCGCGGCTATTTGTTCATTATCGGTGGCAATGCAGACCTGCTTGGCAACGGATTTTAATGCTTGCTGTGCGGTTCTAATAACAAGTGGCACGCCCTGTAGGTCAAGAAGCATTTTGTTTTTTAAACGCGATGACTCGAGGCGTGCCGGAATAAGTACGTGAAAATCCATATTTGATGGCTACTAGTGCAGATGAGGTTTACGTTTAGTTAGTATTAAAGCTCTTCAGTGGCAGGTATTTCACGTGCCTCATCTTCGAGCATAATAGGCATGCCATCACGCACTGGAAACGCCAAGCGGTCAGCTTTGCAAATGAGTTCTTGATCCGCCTCTACATAGTGTAGAGAGGATTTGCAAACAGGACATACCAATACGTCCAAGATTCTCTTATCCATGGAAAGCCCCTTAGTGTGTTTATCGTTATTGACTGCTGATATTTTGTTTTTAACACGTTCCAAGACGAGTGCAAATAGTTGTATTGTTTTTTTCCCTGAGCTGGTTTTGTAGCACCTCAACCCAGTTGCCTGGGGAGAAATGGGCTTCCACATGAACAATCCAAAAGCGTGGATCCATATGCCAAGGGCTGTGTATGAGTTTGATTGCATCTTTGGCTGTAATTAGGATGGGCGCTTGTTCAAAGGACTGTAGGTCGCTGGCTTTAATTGATGCGTGATCGCGTAGGGCACGGGTTTGATTTAGCTCAAAGCCCAAGCCATTTAACATATCGAAAAAACGCTCAGGTTGACCAATCCCAGCAAGTGCCTGGCAAGGGTAGGGGAAAAATTCTTGCCAGTGCTGAATGGTGAGTTTTTTTTGGCTGGCCATTTGTTCTATTTTAGTGGCTTGTAACCACATATCTACCTGCTGCGGGCTTGCTTTCTGCCCAGACTCTGTCTGTGGCGCAGGATTGTATGCCGTTGCCTCGGGGTCTGTGGGAGCACGGCCTGCAGATTGCCTGTTTAATATCCAATCTACTTGGTACAAACGCGTGGCGGGCTCACGCAAGGGCCCTGCGGGCAATAACCAACCATTACCAACTCCTCGTTCGTCTTGAACGATAATTTCAATCGCTCTTGGCAACGGATAGTGTTGCAAACCATCGTCAGAAATAATGACATTGGTTTGCGGGGCATAATTTAGGAGGGCCTCTGCTGCCTGTCGACGATTGGGGTGCACGGCAATAGGAACTTGGGCAAGCTGGGCTATCATGCTTGGCTCATCACCAACTTGTTGTGGGTCCAAGGGTGACTGTCCGGCAATGGGCTTTGGCCCAATTTTGACGCCATAACCGCGGCTGATGACACCAGGACGCCAACCAAAACGCTTGAGTTGCTGGCACAAAGAAATCACGGCTGGGGTTTTACCCACACCACCTACAAAGATGTTGCCTACGATAATAATCGGGGGCATATCTGCATTCCAGCCAGAGTAAGTTTTGGATTGTTTGCTTTTGACAATCTGTGCAGTAAGTCTGCTCAGTGGGTATAACAAGCGCGCGAGTAAACCTTTATGTTGCCACTGTTGGTGTATCCAGCGATTGAGTTTGGCTTGCATGTCGATGGCCTTATTCCGTTTGTCTTTCCGTGGCAAAGTGGATGCGCTCGAGCTGAGCTTTGTTAGCAGCCTCTAGTGCACGTACGACAGCGGCATGCCGTGCATCAGCATCGGCATAAATCAGTAGTTCGTTTTTGTCTTCCAGATTACGCATGGCCTGCGCCAAGCTTTCATCATCACTGGCCAACACGCGGCCATTGAGAGCATATTGTCCTTCGTGGGTGATGAGCAAGATATTGCCTTGGCTCGCGATTGTCTCTTGTTTGCCGCCAGGCAGTTTTAATTCTAGCTGTTCAATGGTAGAGAAGGTAGTCGTGGCCGTGATGAAAATCAGTACTACCAACAGAATATCAATCAACGGAATAACATTGATTTCTAATCTGTCTTCATCAGAGGAGTATTGCCAACGGGGCTTAAAGCGACTCATGGTGAATATTTGATTTGCATAGCTAGTTCTCAATGGGCTTTAGTGAAAGAGTGCGGAGGTTGTTTGAGTGAGGATTGACGGGTATGGATAAAGTCTATGAAACGATTAAATCGGGCAGATTCTATTTCCAATAGATGCAAGTAATAGTTCGCTTGACTACGAAAGTAACGATGAAAGATTAATGCGGGAATGGCAATAATGATTCCAAATGCGGTGTTGTACAAGGCAATTGAAATACCCCGAGCGAATTGATCCGGATCGCTGCCTTGAGGCGTATACGAACCAAATAATTCAATCATGCCGATGACGGTGCCAAATAAGCCTAGTAGCGGGGCGATCACTGCAATCGTACCTAAGGCTGGCAAAAAACGATTGAGCGCAAAGCCGATGCTTTGGCCGATTTCAGCTGTTATTTCGTCACGATTAGAGGCGGGCTGATCGCGTGCTTGGATGAGGGCGGCATAAAGCTGGCCGAGAGGGCTTTGGCGCAAACGCTCTAAGCTCTCAATATTGGGGGTGTTTTGTTGGGCCAAATCCTGGGCAAATTGACGCGCATCGCGGGGGACAACGCGCGTTGTACGCAGTTGATACAGGCGTTCTAATACGATTGCAAGACCAACAATTGAACACGCCAGCAGCAGCCAAATGGGCCAGCCTGCGGCTTCGATGAGTGTGTACACCTGATGGATCCTTAGTTAAGAACAAACAGTAGCATTGCAAAGTCTATCACAGGCATGGTTTGAAGTAGGTTTTTATTGTTGTGCACAGCGGGTTGTGGATAAGTGGAGTTGCTCACAGAATCTGTGGATAATGATGTGTGAATAAAGAGCTAAATCGCCATCGGCTTAGAGTTGCGGTTCTTTGGCTAATGATTAACCAATTGCGAGGTTGATACTGACTCTGAAGACAGCTTTTGGTAGCTGTTTATTTTATAAGGTTAATTGAGTCACAAAGTTAAAAAATACGTTAGACTTAAAGAGTGCTGGCGTCAGGGAAAATATACTTTTGCCTATTTGACGCGCAATGATTTAGAGTAAAAATACAGTCTGCTGTAAAATAGTAGGTATTTTCATCTAGGTGATGTGGTTTTTTGCCACATATGAGTCAGTTTTAATAAAGGAAAATATCGATGACATTTAAATTACCCGAACTTCCTTATGCCATGGATGCTCTCGAGCCGCATATCTCGAAAGAGACACTCGAGTTCCACTACGGTAAGCACCACCAGACCTATGTCAACAATCTGAACAACATGGTCAAAGGCACAGAGTTCGAGAATGCCGAGCTCGAGGAAATCGTTAAAAAGTCCTCTGGCGGTATCTTTAACAACGCAGCCCAGGTCTGGAACCACACTTTTTACTGGAATTGTTTGGCGCCTAACGCTGGTGGTGAACCCAGCGGTGCATTAGCACAGGCCATCAACGACAAGTGGGGCAGTTTTGACGAGTTCAAAACAGCCTTTAATACCGCAGCCGCGGGTAACTTTGGTTCGGGCTGGACATGGTTGGTGAAAAAACAAGACGGTAGCGTGGATATCGTTAATACCAGTAATGCAGATACTCCATTGACTGGTGATGATGTGCCTTTGCTGACCTGTGATGTATGGGAGCACGCCTATTACATTGACTATCGCAATGCACGTCCTGCCTATTTGGAAAAATTCTGGGAGCTCGCTAACTGGAAGTTTGTAGAAGATAACTTCGCCGGCTAATTGATTTAAAATTAGCTAAAAGCAGTTCACAAAATACCCTGCAGCGTACAGTTGCAGGGTATTTTATTTTGGATCCCCATTATTGCGGATACAATAAGCATTCAGTTTTTTACCAATGCAGGAGAGGTCAATGAGTTCTGACGCTTATATTTGTGATGGGTTGCGCACCCCATTTGGGCGCTATGCAGGTGATTTGTCTGCCGTCCGTGCAGACGACCTGGGGGCGATTCCCATTCGAGCGTTAATGGAAAAATATCCTAATGTTGACTGGGGCAGTGTAGATGATGTGCTTTACGGTTGTGCCAATCAAGCCGGTGAGGATAACCGCAACGTCGCACGGATGTCTGCGCTGCTGGCAGGCTTGCCCGATACCGTGCCAGGCATGACGCTGAATCGCCTGTGCGGTTCTAGCCTGGATGCGGTGGGCACTGCTGCGCGTGCAATACGCGCTGGCGAGGCTGGATTGGTCATAGCAGGGGGTGTAGAAAGTATGTCGCGTGCACCTTTTGTGATGCCCAAAGCGCACAGTGCTTTTACACGGGCCAATGCTGTGTATGACACAACTATTGGTTGGCGTTTCGTCAACAAAAAGATGAAAGACGAATACGGCATTGATTCAATGCCCGAGACTGCCGAAAATGTCGCCGATGATTTTAAAATCTCGCGCGAGGACCAAGACCTATTTGCCCTGCGCAGCCAAGAGCGCACAGCAGCAGCCCAGAAAGCAGGTTATTTGGCCGAGGAAATTGTCCCGGTCACCATACCGCAGCGTCGTGGCGAGCCCATCGTTGTTGATAAAGACGAGCACCCTCGTGACACGAGCCTAGAGAAATTAGGCGCTTTGCGCCCCATCGTACGCCCAGATGGAACCATCACTGCTGGTAATGCTTCTGGCGTTAATGATGGTGCTTGTGCAGTGATTTTAGCTTCCAAAGAGCAGGCCGAGAAAAACGGTTTGACTCCACGCGCACGTGTGCTAGGAATGGCCTTTGCTGGTGTAGCTCCTCGCATTATGGGCATTGGCCCTAGCCCAGCGACCCAAAAGGTATTAGCACAAACAGGGTTAACATTAGATCAAATGGACGTAATTGAGCTTAACGAGGCATTTTCTGCTCAAGGTTTAGCTGTAATGCGCGAGCTAGGCCTCAAGGACGATGACCCGCGTGTGAACCCTAATGGGGGCGCCATTGCATTGGGCCACCCCTTGGGTGCTAGCGGCGCGCGTCTCGTGATTGCTGCCGTCAATCAGCTGCATCGTACCAATGGTCGCTACGCTTTATGCACGATGTGTATTGGTGTCGGGCAGGGGGTTGCGCTGATTATTGAACGCGTCTAACTAAGGGTGATACTTTTCAATAAGCAATAGCTTTGTATTTGTTGGCTATGGGTTGTTCTGGGCAAATGGCTAGGGCAACCCTTTAATTTTGTTCCCAGGTTTAAGCTCGTGCTTTTTGAACCAGCCTTGATTCATTTCCAATGCATATAATATGGGCTCCCGAGGGCAGTGTGTATCCGTGCTTTGGGGCTGCATATCATGTATCGATGAAATGATTCCCTGCGTTGTGATAAAGGCAATGCTCAGAGGTAGATAGGTGTTTTTCATCCAAAAGCAAGGCTGATGCGGGTAATCAAAGACAAAAAGCATGCCCTCGTCGGCAGGCATTGATTCTCGGTACATCAGACCCTTTGAGCGGGTGCGCTCATTGTTAGCGACCTCAACCGTAATAGACTGATCCGAAAGTTCGAGGGTGATGTAATCGGACGTTTTTTCACTGTCTATTTGTTGCTGGGCGGATCGTGTTTCTGCTTGGACTGCAATGGGGCTAATAGCCGTGGTTATGCCTAATAGGACAGCAAAAAAGACAGGGCGCAAGCGCCCTGATAGAAAATGAGTCATTCGTAATACGAAAATCAGGTTTAAATCAAAATATTTTTATGTCTTATAATACTAGCAGGGGTTTTATGCTGATGGGGTGATATTAAGGGCTTGTTGACCCTTTGGCCCCTGTGCAATTTCAAACTGCACTTTTTGGCCCTCTTTTAGTGTTTTAAACCCGTTCATTTGTATTGATGAAAAATGTGCAAATAGGTCTTCTCCTCCTCCGTCGGGGGTAATAAACCCAAAACCTTTTGCGTCATTAAACCATTTCACGGTTCCTGTGTGAGTGAGACCATCCCCAATAATGGTCGGTTGTACTTCAGACATGCGAACTGCCTCTTTTTGTAAACATCAATCAAAACAACAAAATTGTTGTCACACCAAAACGTCCGAATACGTATTATTTTCGGTTTGCTTCAGACTAACCTTGATAATGCTTAATATTGCTTAAACCAGTCAACTATGGAAATTACCTAGTCAACCTATGGCAACTGAAATAGAAAGAGATGGCAGCGTTGTATTAGAGCGGGAAAAAGAACTGGCAAAGCCCCCCATGTACCAGGTCGTCATGCTTAATGATGATTACACCCCAATGGATTTTGTGGTAAGTGTGCTTGTCCAGGTTTTTAACAAAACACCCTCCGAAGCAGAAAGAATCATGCTAAAAGTACACTATAAGGGGCGTGGGATCTGCGGTGTGTACCCTTACGATATTGCCGAGACGCGTGTCGAGACGGTGCACCAACTTGCCAGAAGTCGCGAACACCCTTTAAAGTGTGTAATGGAACCTGTCTTATCAGACTCCTAGATTGATATCAGTCTAGAGGTCGGCGACAGCTGTCGCATCAATTTAGTTTTATATAGGGAAAAACCTACGGGCAGATGCCTGATACAGATTGGATAATAGTAAACACAGCCTAACGAGCAAAGTAGATCTGCCTTTTATGGGCTGCTTTGCAGTGGTGAGGTACACTGTAACTATAGATGGGTTGCTTTATTGCCCCAGGGTTTTTCTTGTCGTGTAGGAGGAAGCGTGATCTCCGAAGAATTAGAGTTAAGCTTGCAAAAGGCCTTTAAAGAGGCTCGCGAAGCGGGCCATGAGCTAATGACCGTTGAGCACCTTTTGCTGGCCTTGTTGGAAAATACATCTGCTGTAGAGGTTCTGCGTGCCTGTGCTGCGGACATTGATAAATTACGCGAAGATCTCAATAATTTCATAAAAGAAAACACCCCTACAAGTTCCAATCAAGAGCATGCCGATGCGCAGCCTACGTTGGGCTTTCAGCGCGTGATCCAGCGCGCTATCATGCACGTATCCTCTAGTGTGGGCAACAAAGGGGAGGTCACCGGTGCCAATGTTCTGGTGGCACTATATGGTGAAAAAGACTCCCACGCCGTGTATTATTTGCACCAGCAAAAAATTACGCGCCTGGATGTGGTCAATTATTTGTCTCACGGCATTACAAAAGCCGGGGGCACTGCCGCACCTATCCGTTCCAGTGCGCGTCCAACACGGCCTACAGGGCCCGGTTCGGGCTCACAGCAACAGTCTCGGGGTGGGGATAATCAAAAGTCTCCCTTGGAGCTGTACACGACTAACCTCAACGAGGCCGCCAATGAGGGTCGTATTGATCCTTTGATTGGTCGTGACAAAGAGCTCGAACGGGTGGTACAGGTGCTTTGCCGTAGGCGTAAAAACAACCCCTTGCTAGTGGGTGAGGCAGGGGTGGGTAAAACCGCTATTGCCGAGGGCTTGGCTGCTCGAATAGTTGCCGGTGAGGTTCCTGATCTATTAAAAAATGCAGTCGTGTACTCCTTGGACATGGGTGCATTATTGGCCGGCACTAAATATCGTGGCGATTTTGAGCAACGTTTAAAAACTGTGCTCAGTGCCTTGTCGGAACAGGAGTTTACTGTCCTGTTTATTGACGAAATCCATACTTTAATTGGTGCGGGTTCTGCCTCTGGTGGGACGCTTGATGCGTCGAACCTGCTCAAGCCTGCTTTGGCAGCCTCCGAGCTCAAGTGCATGGGGGCCACGACTTATAGCGAATACCGTGGGATTTTTGAAAAAGATCATGCGCTTTCGCGTCGTTTTCAGAAAATCGATGTTGTCGAGCCGACCGTGCAGGAAACAGTACAGATATTGCGTGGTCTCAAAGAGCATTATGAAAAACACCACGGTGCCCGTTATACGCAATCTGCGTTGAGTGCCGCTGCTGAGTTATCAGCGCGACACATTAACGATCGTTTCCTGCCTGATAAAGCCATCGATGTGATTGACGAGGCCGGGGCGGCTTTACGATTATTACCACCCTCTCGCCAAAAGAAAACAATCAGTAAGACGGACATACAAAATATTGTTGCTCAGATAGCAAGGATACCGCCTCAGTCGGTCTCTGCAGATGATCGCAATCGTTTGGCAACACTCGAGCGCGATCTCAAGACCGTGGTCTTTGGTCAGGGCAAGGCAATCGATGCTTTGGCTGCATCAATCAAGATGTCTCGTTCAGGGTTGGGTAATCCTAACAAACCGATCGGTTCGTTTCTTTTTTCTGGGCCCACAGGGGTGGGTAAAACCGAATTGGCCCGACAGCTAGCCTTTATATTGGGGGTCGAATTGGTACGCTTTGATATGTCCGAGTACATGGAGCGTCATACTGTATCGCGCTTGATTGGTGCGCCACCAGGGTATGTAGGTTTTGACCAGGGTGGATTATTAACCGAGGCCATTACTAAACATCCGCATAGCGTATTGTTATTGGATGAGATCGAGAAAGCGCATCCCGATGTTTACAATATCTTGTTGCAGGTGATGGATCACGGGACACTTACGGATAATAATGGTCGCAAGGCTGATTTCCGTAATGTCATCCTGATTATGACTACCAACGCAGGTGCGCAGGCTTACAGTAAGGTCAGCATTGGTTTTGCACAAACCAGTTCACAAGGGGATGATATGCGTGAAATCGAACGTTCCTTTACGCCCGAGTTTAGAAACCGTCTCGATTCCATTATTCCCTTTAACGCCTTGGGTCAGGACATCATCCTGCGCGTGGTCGATAAATTCTTACTCGAGCTCGAGCAGCAGTTAACTGAAAAACGGGTAGATGTCACGTTTAGCGATGCTTTGCGTAACCACTTGGCCGAAAAAGGATTTGATCCTGCTATGGGTGCGCGTCCCATGCATCGCCTAATCCAAGACACGATTCGCCGCGCTTTAGCAGATCAGCTCTTGTTTGGTGCTTTAACTTCGGGTGGATCCGTTGTTGTCGACGTTGACGATGATGGTGAGGTTATTCTGCAGTTTAACGACGAAGAGGATGACAAAAGCAGCAAAGACAACGACAAAACCTCTGCTGCTCTCGTAAATGAAGAAGGTTGATAGATGTTGTTACTGCTAGTTTAACTCTAGAGCGTAATGATACGGCCCCCGCCTTACACTAGTGGGCGTTCTATAAACAAAGCCAGGTGAGTATTTCACCTGGCTTTTTTATTAAGTGATTGCCTGTAAAACCTGTTAGCAAGCAATTTTCATTGGATAATTTTATTTTTGACCTGTACTGCCAAAACCACCTGTACCACGTGCGCTGGCTTGGAATTCGTCGACGATATTAAATTGTGCTTGTTGTACAGGTACGATGATCATTTGTGCGATTCTCTCCATAGGCTCGATAGTGTAGGGGGTTTGGCTACGATTCCATACTGACACCATGAGCGGCCCCTGATAGTCTGAATCAATGAGACCTGTCAGATTGCCTAAAACAATGCCATGTTTATGGCCGAGCCCAGATCGGGGCAGTAGCAGTGCTGCGTACGCGGGGTTGGCCAAATGCATTGCAAAACCGGTAGGCAGCAAATCACCGTGTCCTGGATCTAATGTAATGGGAGCATCAATACATGCACGCACGTCCAGGCCTGCAGAGCCCTGAGTGGCGTATTGTGGCGCTTCTGTGAGACGATCATCCAAAATTTTTAAATCAACAGTTAGCATTATTTATGTCACCGATAGTTATAAGCCAAAAAGTTAGGGGATAAGACTTCGAGTCTGACAGTAGGATTTACCGTTGAGCCAAACGTTGAGCAATGGCCAAAATGAGATTGCTGGCGGCTTGGTCTTTGGGTAGTTTTTCCCAGCGATCGATGCCTTGGTCGTCGATGAGATGCATGCGTGTATCATCAGCATCCATCGTTTCTTGGGCTAAATTAGCGACCAATAGAGGGATGCCTTTACGTTTGCGTTTTTGATCAGCAAACTCTAGCAAATGCTGGGTTTCGGCTGCAAAGCCCACGCAATAGGGGGCTGTCGGCAATGCTGCGACGCTGGCCAGGATATCAGGGTTTTCTGCAAACTCCAGATTATTAAAGCCTGCATATCGATCTTTTTTAAGTTTTTGGTTAGCAGCGTTTTTCACATACCAATCTGCCACTGCAGCAACGCCTATAAAAATATCCGCCTGACTGGCCTGTGCCATCACCGCGTCGTGCATTTCACGTGCGCTTTGCACATTGATGCGCTGTACTCCATAGGGCGTGGGCAAGGCCACCGGGCCAGAAATCAGTGTTACCTGTGCGCCAGCCAATGCAGCAGCGTGCGCAATTGCATAGCCCATTTTTCCAGATGAGCGATTGGTAATTACGCGAATTGGGTCGATGGCTTCGCTAGTGGGTCCCGCAGTGAGCAAAACCTGTTTTCCTAGCAATGGTTTAGGTGCAAAAAATGCGTTGAGCTCATGCAGTAGCTCGTGCGGCTCAAGCATACGGCCCGAGCCCACCTCGCCACAAGCTTGTTCACCAGCAGCAGGGCCTAAAACCTGAACGCCATCATCTTGCAATTGTGCGATATTACGTTGTGTTGCTGGGTGCGCCCACATTTCTTTATTCATTGCTGGCGCAATTAGCATGGGGCAGTCGCCGCGTGCGAGCACCATCGTTGTTAAAAGATCATCGGCGCGTCCTTGAGCCGCACGAGCAATGAAATCTGCCGTAGCCGGTGCTACTAGCAGGGCATCTGCTTGTCGACTAAGATGAATGTGTGCCATGCTGTCAGGAATTAGGGGGTCCCATAAATCGGTCAGTACGCGTCGGCCTGAAAGGGCTTGAAATGTGATGGGCTGCACGAATTTTTGTGCGGCTGCGGTCATGACAACATCAATGTTTAGACCGACTTCTCGGCCACGACGGACCAGCTCTGCTCCCTTGTAGGCAGCAATGCCTCCGGTAAGCGCTAGAATTAGATGTTTTCCGTGACAGTATTGCATGCTGAGTCATCGCCTTGAGGTAGGGTTGTTCTTTGTGCGCTGGACACGCAAGAACTCTTCGATAATGAGTAATGCTGCCCCTATAGTAATTGCAATGTCCGCAACATTAAAGGCGGGAAAGTGCCATGATTGCCAGTGAAAAAGGATAAAATCAATTACATGGCCATGTAAGATTCTATCTAGCACGTTGCCCAAGGCCCCCCCCAAAATACAACTCAGAGCCGTACAAAAAAGTTTTTTATCGGGTTGTCTTTGCAGCCAATAAACAATAAGTACGGTTGCGATCAGAGCAATCAGGCTAAAGAACCAGCGTTGCCAACCATCTGCGCCTGCCAGGAAGCTAAATGCTGCTCCGGGGTTGTATAACAAAGTGACATCGAAAAAGGGCAAAATTTGCCAGCGTTCACCATAGTATAAATGGCTATCAAACCAGCCTTTAGTGTACTGATCAATGACAACGATAATAGATGCCAAAATTACCCAAAACCAAAAGCCACGGCTTTTAAAACCGCGGCTTTTGTGTTTATCAGGGGCGGGCTTAGACAAAGGATCTTTGTTCACCATTACCTACTATATTAGTGACGCAGCGTGCACACAAAGTCGAATGCTGCGTGTCTTGACCCACGGATGGTTCGTGGTGCCAGCAACGCTCGCATTTGTCATCAGTACTTGGCGTAACACTAATCTGAATTTCATCATTACTGCCCTGTTGGACTTGTGCCGCCGAAACAATAAAAGCAAAACGTAGATTGTCGCGCAAAGATTTCAGCAGTTCGTAGTCCTGACCGGCTGCCACAATGCTCAGCTGAGCGGCCAAGGATGACCCAATTTGGCCCTTGCTACGGACATGTTCAATCTCGCGCATGACCTCAGAGCGAATCGCCCGTATTGCAGTCCATTTTTCAAGTAAAGCATCGCTATCAGTGCTAAGGGGCACTGGATAATAGCGTTCGGTAAAAATGGTTAGGGGCTTGTCGGCGGCATTTAGGTGTAGGTCTTGCCAAGCTTCTTCGGTTGTAAAGGTCAGGATAGGAGCCATCAAACGTAGTAAAGCCTGGGTAATATGATACAGGGCAGTTTGCGCACTGCGGCGGGCTAGTCCATCTGTTTTTGTGGTGTAGAGCCTGTCCTTGAGAATGTCCAGATAGAATGCGCCTAGATCTTCTGAGCAAAAGGTTTGGAATCGCGACACGATGGGATGAAATTCATACTTTTCATAGTGTTGCAATGCGCGTGCTTGCATTTGTTCTGTCAAAGCTAATGCATAACGATCGATTTCTAGCAGGTCATCGACGGGGACAGCATTTTTTTGCGGATCAAAATCGGCAAGGTTGCCCAGTAAAAACTTGAGCGTATTACGGATACGACGATAGGATTCGACGACACGCTTTAAGATTTCATCAGAAATAAAAAGCTCGCCAGAGTAGTCTGTAGCCGCTACCCAAAGCCGAAGGATTTCAGCACCTAAAGAGTCTGCAATCTTTTGGGGGTAAACTACGTTGCCCACAGATTTACTCATTTTGTGGCCTTTTCCATCAACCACAAAACCGTGTGTAAGTAAGGCTTTATAGGGAGCACGTTCGTAGAGCATACAGCCGGTGAGCAAAGAAGAATGAAACCATCCTCTATGCTGGTCTGAGCCCTCTAAATAGAGATCTGCAGGCCATTGTAGTTGCTGTGTATGGGAGCCTTTGATGTGCGAATCGTTATCACCGCCCATCACAGTGGCATGAGTTGTACCGGAATCAAACCAGACATCAAGCGTATCTTTGCTCTTTTCGTAATCCTGGGCGTCTTCACCAATGAGATCTTCGGCCTTGATGTCTTGCCAGATTTCGATGCCGTGTGCTTCGATTAAATCAGCTACCTTTTCGAGTAGCTCGGGCGTATCGGGGTGGAGCTCACCGGTTTCTTTATGTAGAAAAATGCCCATTGGCACGCC
Source organism: Paenalcaligenes sp. (assembly GCA_035301625.1). Classification (GTDB taxonomy): domain Bacteria; phylum Pseudomonadota; class Gammaproteobacteria; order Burkholderiales; family Burkholderiaceae_B; genus Paenalcaligenes. Next base: position 1,552 of record DATGTW010000144.1, on the reverse strand, counting down.
CCATTGTCTTTGTCTGGATAGCGTCCAATCAGGGCGGTTGGCGATCATGGAATGTAATCGTGCTTTGCCCCAGGAAGGAAAGAAACGCGTATTTTCAACAGCCTCAAGAGCCATTTCACGCAAGGTGCGTCCTGTAGTGTTGGCGCGATCCATGCCTGCAAACCATTGACTGGTAGCGCGGTAAATCACAGGAGTTTTGTGGCGCCAGCAGTGCATGTAGCTATGCTCGGTGTCTTCAGCCTTGAGGAGGGTACCAACGCCTTGTAATGCTTGGACAATGCCTGGGTTGGCTTTCCAGATAAATTGACCACCAAACAGGGGGAGGCTGTCGGCATACACTCCGTTAGCTTGGACCGGGTTTAAGATATCGGTATCGTCAAGACCATGCTCTTTGCAGGAAATGAAATCCTCGACACCGTAGGCGGGGGCAGAGTGAACCACACCTGTCCCTGAATCTAGAATTACATAGTCACCGCAATAAACAGGTGAAACTCTGTTATAGCCAGCATCGGCAGTAGCCAAGGGATGACGGAAACCAATGTGCTCGAGTTTTTTCCCCGAGGTAGTTGCAATGACTTGCCCCTGAATGCCTAGCTCTTCGAGGGTGGATTCGACGAGATCACGAGCCAAAATAAGTTGGCGGCCAAATTCCTGAGGGGTGTTTAGATTGATCAGTGCGTATTCATGATCAGGGTGGACATTAAGGGCTTGGTTGGCAGGAATGGTCCAAGGGGTGGTGGTCCAAATGACAATCGCACCATCCTCAACACGATCCGTGTCAAAGGCTTTAGCCAGAGCATCTTTGTCAGCAAAGGGAAAAGCAACATGGATGGATGGATCGGTGCGATCGGCATATTCGACCTCGGCTTCGGCCAGTGCAGAGCGGCAATCAAAACACCAATTAACAGGTTTTAACCCACGAAATACAAAACCCTTTTTCATGATCTGGGCCAGTACGCGAAGCTCGTCAGCCTCGTTGCTGTAATTCATGGTTAGGTAGGGGTTATCCCATTCACCCAAGACGCCTAGACGTAGAAAGTCATTTTTCTGACGTTCTATTTGCTCGTAAGCGTATGTGCGTGCTTTGGCTTGCATTTCCTCTACTGGCAGGTTTTTACCAAACTTCCTTTCGATTTGTATTTCGATGGGCATACCATGGCAGTCCCAGCCTGGAATGTACTGAGCATCAAAACCCGCCAGATTACGGCTTTTAATAATGATGTCTTTGAGTATTTTGTTGACGGCATGGCCTATATGAATATCACCGTTCGCATACGGTGGGCCGTCATGAAGGATAAATTTGGGACGTCCGGCGCTGGCCTTGCGAATGGCCTCGTAGACCTTATTCTCTTGCCATTCAGCGACCCATCGGGGTTCGCGTTTGGGCAGGTTGCCGCGCATGGGAAAAGGAGTGTCAGGTAAATTGAGTGTATGTTTATAGTCCATGAGAGGTGAAATAGTCATGTGCGCTGCGCACGTCATCTACGATGGCAGCACGAAGCGATTCAATATCGGGGAATTTTTCTTCGTCACGTATGAACTGCAGAAAATC
>DATGTW010000143.1:0-3582 GCA_035301625.1 Paenalcaligenes sp. | reverse complement strand
GGCTGCCGTTTTGCCGGGCGTTGTCCTGCTGCGCAGGACTTGTGTCGGGCCGAGGCTCCCGAGCTCAGAGAGGTAAAACCCGGGCACAAGGTGGCATGCCACTTTGTGGAGACTAAAGGCGGTGAAATTACTGTTCCTTTGGAATATCAGCCCTGATTAATCCATGCGCTGATAATCGGTAATCGATGACCGATGTTCGATGGCAGGACAGTGAAGAGAAATTTAACCCAAGAGAGGAGACTCAGTTCATGACGAGCACTCAAAACGAACCAATTACAATTTTTTCTGCTAAAAAAATCATTACCATGAATGCAGCCCAGCCCGAGGCCACCCACGTGGCCGTGCAAGGGGGGCGTATCTTGGCTGTAGGCGATGAGGCCGAGGTACGATCTTGGTGCAAGGATGAGGTGAAAATTGATGATCGCTATGCCGATCAGGTACTGATGCCCGGGCTTATCGAGGGCCACAGTCACCTACACGAAGGGGTGGTTTGGCGTTATGTTTATCTGGGTTATTACGATCGTCGTGGCCCAGACGGCACCCTATGGGAGGGGTTGAAATCTATCGAGGCAGTGATTGAGCGCCTCAAAGAGGCCAATACACAAAGTACTGATCAAGAGGTACTGGTCGGCTGGGGTTTTGATCCGATTTATTTTGGCGAGCGACGCATGACCGTCAAAGATTTGGATCAGGTCAGCACTACGCGCCCCATTGTCATTATGCATGCCAGCATGCACTTGATGAATATTAATAGCGTGATGCTTCAAAAGGCCAACATTGATCGCTTTACCGATACCGATGGGGTGGTCAAATCTGATGATGGCGAGCCCACTGGAGAGCTCCAAGAGTTTGCTGCCATGTTCCCCGTGACCAAGTACATTGGCAATCCTTTCCGGACGTTGGGGATGGCTCCGGAAAGTCTACAAAACTTTGCCAACATTTGTCGTATTGCGGGTGTAACCACTGCGACGGACTTGGTCAACGAGCTTTCCGAAGAGGGCATCAGCTCTTTATCCAAGGTCACCGGTGAGGATGATTTCCCCGTGCGCATTGTGCCTGCTGCCTCGGGCATGTTGTTTGGCAATGATGTCGATGCCTGCCTAAAAACACTGGATGAACTCTCTCCGATGGGGCATGACAAATTGCACCTGGGTTTGGTCAAGCTTATTGTGGATGGTTCCATTCAGGGCTTTACTGCGCGTGTGCGTTGGCCCGGCTATTACAACGGTGCGCCGAATGGCATTTGGGTGGTAGCCCCCGATGATTTGGATAATATCGTGATGAAATACCATCAGGCGGGGATTCAGCTGCATATTCATACCAACGGTGACGAGGCCACCGAAGCCGCGATTGACGCGTTAGAGGCCGCCATTACTGCCCATCCACGCCCTGACCACCGTCATACGCTGCAGCATTGCCAGATGGCTGACGTGGCGCAGTATCGCCGCATGGCCAAACTGGGCCTATGCGTCAACCTGTTTTCCAATCACATCTTTTACTGGGGTGATGCGCACTACACCATGACCATGGGTCCTGAGCGTGCCAATCGCATGAATTCTTGCCGTACCGCATTGGATCATGGCGTGCCTTTGGCCATGCACTCAGATGCGCCCATCACACCGTTAGGCCCACTGTTTACCGCCTGGTGCGCAGTTAACCGTGTCACCGCCAGTGGCCGTCAATTAGGTGAATACGAGAAAATAACCGTGCCCGAAGCTCTGTACGCCATCACCCAAGGGGCTGCTTATACTTTGAGCCTGGACCACTTGGTGGGTTCTATTGAGGTCGGGAAATACGCAGATTTTTGTGTGCTTGAACAAGATCCATTAGCCGTACCTGCCGAGGAACTCAAAGATGTCAAAGTGCTCGACACCGTGATTGGCGGGCGCTCTACGCAGCAATAAGATCGCGCCACTGAGTAATAAAAAATAATGGGCCTAATAAATAGGCCCTAAAAATATCCCCGCGCTTGCGGGGATATTTATTATGGAGTAGGACAGGGGTTGAATGCAGGGTTCGTACTAATTTTTGTTTGGCTAAGTGACAAAAAGAAACTATTAGTTTATTCGAGTAAGTTTTTTAGACAGAGGTTTATATTTCTGGTTAGTGGCTATAACGATATCGCTTATTAAAATAAATAAATTTATAGCTAGGTTTGATGCATTTAGATAAGTAGGTTGAGTTTTCTTCAATTAGTAGCAATGAGGATTGGAATATATTGTCTCCAAGGGGACAAATTTAAAATCAAAAGGAGAACTCAACATGTCAGTTCGAAAAAATATTTTATTGGTGGGAGCAACGATTGGGGCCCTTACGGTTTCTGTGGCGGCTGTGGCAAGTAATTACCCAGAAAGGGCGATTAATATTATTGTTCCTTTTGGTCCTGGCGGAACAGATTCAATTGCAAGGCTAGTTGGACAGGTAATGTCTGAAGATCTCGGCCAACCTGTTGTGGTGAATAACAAGCCAGGTGCTTCTGGGACGATAGGAACAGCATATGTTGCAAATAGAGTGGAAGCAGATGGGTATACACTTCTGTTGGGTAGTCCTGGTTCAGTAACGGCGAGTGGTCCACTTTTCCCTGATTTACCTTACTCGGGTATAGATGATTTGGAGCCTATTGGTCAAATAGTAAGCGTGCCTAATTTCTTGGTCGTTTCTTCTGCTCTGGACATAAACAACGTTCAAGGCTTATTGGATTATGTTGAGGAACAGGGTGATGGCGTTTCGTACGGGACAAGTGGTGTAGGAACCTCTCAGCATTTGGCTGCTGAATTGCTCGCTAATATGGTTGGGTTAGACATGGTACATATTCCATATAAAGGATCTGCTGCTGCTTTGGCAGATATTGTTGGCGGGGTTTTAGATATAGCTTTTGTTGACCCAACGGCTGTTCCTATGATTGAAGATGGCAGGGTTAGTTTGGTTGGGATAACAACACCTGAAAGGCTGAAAGCTTTGCCCGATTTTCCTACCTTATCAGAGGTTGGTGCGGAAGAGTATTCTGCAGGGAATTGGTATGGGCTGTTTGCACCAAAGGGGACTGATAAGGAAATAGTACAACAGTTAAATCAATCTTTGCGGGTTGCTCTAGAAAGTGATGAGGTAAAGGAGAAAATATTCGCAATGGGAATGGATCCGATAGTTACCACAACAGCAGAGTTTCAGGATTTTTTAATTGAGGATGCTAGTCGATGGGCTGAGGTGGTTGATGTAGCTGAAATAAAAATTGAGTAACTGCAGCTTTTAAATGACGGTAATAATGGGGCTAAATAGATTATGAGTGATTCTAGTAAAGCTGGTTTTGTAGAGGGGGAATGGTTGATCGCTATGCAAGGCTGGATACAGCTTTGTGAATACGATAGGGAGGTGAGCGGAACAGCCAAAGCATTAGCGGAACAGCTTAAAGAGATTTCTGCAGCACTGGGTGATGTGCCTCATTGTAACTACCCCCTAAAATAGTACAGTCTAAACGTAGAATTTCCTTTATGCTTACGTTCAAGGAGTTCTGCAATGAGCAAAAGAAAAACTGAAAGCCAAATTGTGGCAATACTAAAAGAGTTTGAAGCCGGTATGCCAGTT
>DATGTW010000142.1:0-4039 GCA_035301625.1 Paenalcaligenes sp. | reverse complement strand
CGAAGTGGGCAGTCATGCGCTGGATACACCCGGGTATGACATGATGGCCCTTTTGATTGGTTCCGAGGGCATGTTGGCAGTGGTGACCGAGGTCACGCTTAAACTCACGCCCACACCCCGTTTTGCGCAATGTGTTTTGGCCAGTTTTGATGCCGTTGAAAAAGCTGCTGATGCAGTAGCAGGCATCATCGCTGCTGGAATTATACCGGCAGGTCTCGAGATGATGGACCAGCCCGCCACCATTGCTGCCGAGGAATTTGTGCGCGCTGGCTATCCTCTAGATGCCAAAGCCATGCTGATTTGTGAATCAGACGGTACCCACGAAGAGGTCGCCGAAGAAATCGCTCGTATCGAGGCGGTACTAAATGAATTTGGTGCTACAGAAATTCAGGTATCTCAGTCAGACGAAGAGCGCGAGCTCTTTTGGGCTGGCCGCAAGGCTGCTTTTCCGGCAGCAGGGCGCATATCCCCTGATTACCTGTGCATGGATGGCACCATCCCTCGTAAACGCCTGGGCGAGATGCTAAACGCTATTACCGATATGGAAGAAAAATACGGTCTGCGTTGTCTTAACGTATTCCACGCCGGTGATGGTAATTTGCACCCCCTGGTCCTATATGACAGCAGCATCGAAGAAGAGCGCCTAAAGGCACAACAGTTCGGCGGTGAAATCCTCGAATTGTCCGTATCCTTAGGGGGAACGATTACCGGTGAGCACGGCGTCGGGGTCGAAAAGATCAATCAAATGTGTGTGCAATTTGATGAGCAAGAACGCGATCTGTTTTTCTCTATCAAGCACGCTTTTGATAAAGATGCATTGCTCAACCCGGGCAAAGCCATCCCAACACTCAATCGTTGTGCCGAGTTTGGCATGATGCACGTCCATGGCGGACAAATCCCATTCCCACATCTGCCACGCTTTTAAGACCAGATGAGTATTTTCAATGACTGAAACAAATAACGAACACATGGATCCCATTGTGGCGCAATGGGTCGATCAGGTACGCGCTGCTCAGGCAGATAAAACACCGTTGCGTTTAATCGGCTCTGACAGCAAGCATTTTTACGGCCATCCTACAGAAGGCGAAACCATGGTACTGACCGAGCACCAAGGGGTAATCGATTACGAACCTTCTGAACTCGTGATTACCGTCAAAGGGGGGACACCCGTCGCCGAGATCCAAGAACTATTGGCCAGCAAAAACCAGTTTTTACCATTCGAGCCCCCGTTGTTTGGGGCAGATGCAACCATCGCCGGATGCGTGGCCAGTGGCCTGGCCGGACCGCGTCGCCCCCAAGCAGGTGGTGTACGCGACTTTGTATTGGGTGTACAACTCATAGACGGCCAAGGGCGTCATATGACCTTTGGTGGCCAGGTAATGAAAAATGTCGCCGGTTATGATGTTTCGCGCTTATTATCCGGTAGTTTGGGCACACTAGGTATCTTGACTGAGCTTTCAATCAAGGTATTGCCCAAACCCGTCAAAGAACTAACGCTACAGCTGGATCGATCACAAAAAGAAGCCTTACACAAAATCAACACCTGGAGTGGGCAACCCATTCCTATCTCAGCTTCATTGTGGCACGACGATCAGCTATTCGTTCGCTTATCTGGGGCACCCAATGCCCTCGAAGTAGCACAAGAGACCATACAAGGGACACCGCTGGACGAAGACCAAGCTCAAACCCTATGGCAAGAGGTGCGCGAACAAAAATACGCTTGGTTCCAGGCTAAAGAGGAACAGGCAAACAAACCTCTATGGCGCTTATCCGTCCCCAGCACGACCGAGCCCATCCTGGATGACCATCCCCAGCTCATCGAGTGGGGCGGGGCCCTGCGCTGGTGTTTTAGTGATTTGCCCGCTGAAACACTTCGCGCTCAGGTCGAGGCAGTGGGCGGAACCGCTACAGTATTCCGTCAAAATGGCGCCGATCTCGCTGTATTTCATCCATTGGATCCAGTAATCCTGGGGATACAGCAGCGTTTGAAAGAAAAATTTGATCCAGCGGGTATTTTTAACCCAGGCAGAATTTACCCAGGGGAGCTCTAATGCATACATCATTGTCGCCAGAGTTTTTGAACACCGAAGAAGGTGAAAAGGCGAAAGACCTCATTTCAAAATGCGTACACTGCGGGTTTTGTAATGCGACTTGTCCGACATACCAACTAGTCGGTGACGAGCTAGACGGCCCTCGTGGCCGCATATACCTCATGAAAGAGGTATTTGAAGGCAAAACGCCCACCCGAGTAACTCAAGAGCATTTAGATCGTTGCCTCACCTGTCGTGCATGCGAAACAACCTGCCCATCAGGCGTGCAGTACAGTCAATTGCTGGATTTGGGCAAAGCCGTCGTTGATCGCAAAGTCGAACGCTCGCGCCCTGAACAACTATGGCGCTGGGCAGTACGCGAAGTAGTCTCTGAGCCCACACGCTTTAAACGGGCCCTTAGCATCGGACAACGCGTCAAACCAATGCTACCCAAAGCACTCAAAGAAAAACTGCCACCGCGCACATCGCACGACGCAGCAGCCCTACAATGGCCCACTGCAAAACGTGAACGCCAAATGCTTGTCCTAGAAGGCTGCGTACAGCCCGCACTATCACCAGAAATCAATGCCGCCGCTGCACGAGTCCTAGATCGCTTTGGCATCCAACTAGTGCGCGTCGACAACGCGGGATGCTGTGGTGCCGTACGCCACCATAACGACGACAAAGCCGGCGCCAAAGAACAAGCACGCCGCAACATCGACGCCTGGTGGCCATTCATAGACAGCGGCGCAGTAGAAGCCGTGGTCATCACAGCCAGCGGATGCGGAGCCGAAGTCCAAGACTACGGCATGCTGCTAGAAAATGACCCAGCCTACTCAGCCAAAGCCCAACGCGTCGCGGAACTCAGCAAAGACATCAGCGTAATCGTATCTAAAGAACTAGAACGCCTAGGCAGTGACTTTGAACCCCGCGATCAACAAACAGCAGTGGCCATTCAAGAGCCCTGCACCTTCCAGCACGCACTACGCGACAAAGTCTCTATCGCACAACTGATGGAGCGCTTTGGCTATACATCACAAATACCCAAAGACGCCCATCTGTGCTGCGGATCAGCAGGAACCTACTCAATTTTCCAGCCCGAACTATCCAAACAACTACGTGCAAACAAGCTGGACAACCTACTGACCGACGGACCCCGCTATGTCGCAACAGCCAACATCGGCTGCCAAACACACCTAGCCGAAGCCAGCGAAGTACCCGTACTACACTGGATAGAACTAGCAGACCAAGCACTAGGAAACCCGAAACAAGCATGATGACCTAACAAAATTAGGCACCGCTAAATAAAACTCAAAACCCGGGCTGAGCAAGCTCGGGTTTTTTATAAGCACAACGAGACATTGAGAAAATAACTCTCGCAGACCGATGAATAGCGGCTTTCTCGAAACATAACAGACCCGTAACGAAGTTTCCTCGGGACCTTAACTCGCTATGCACGCTGCGAAGCCCGCTTAAAAGTCTCAATCCAGTGCTGCGTAGAGGCATCTGGGGTGCGGCGCTGATAAGAATCCCCAGCAGGGTTCTTAAACTCATCGATAATCCCAGAGGCCAAATTCTTGCCGTATTCAACCCCCCATTGATCAAAAGGGTTGATGCCCCAAATACGAGCTTGTACAGCTATCTTATGTTCGTAAAGAGCCAACAAAGCCCCTAAGGTATACGGAGATAAACGGGGTAGCACGATGAGTGTATTAGGACGCCCGCCCTGGTGGACGCGATGTTTAGCTAACCAAGCGGCGGTGTCGGGGTCGTGGCCCTGACGCAGGCATTCGTTGAGGGCTTGTTCATAATTTTTACCGACTAGCATAGCCTCTCGTTGGGCCAGGCAGTTGGCCAGTAGGCATTGATGGTGCTCGAGCCATTGATGATCCGCGCCTTGGCAAACAATAAAATCTACAGGAGCTCCGTCACTGCCTTGGTGTAGCCATTGGAAAAAAGTATGTTGTGCATCAGTACCCGGCATGCCCCAAACGGCTGGGCCGGTGGGT
>DATGTW010000141.1:0-4191 GCA_035301625.1 Paenalcaligenes sp. | reverse complement strand
CGAAGTGGGCAGTCATGCGCTGGATACACCCGGGTATGACATGATGGCCCTTTTGATTGGTTCCGAGGGCATGTTGGCAGTGGTGACCGAGGTCACGCTTAAACTCACGCCCACACCCCGTTTTGCGCAATGTGTTTTGGCTAGTTTTGATGCCGTTGAAAAAGCTGCTGATGCAGTAGCAGGCATCATCGCTGCTGGAATTATACCGGCCGGCCTCGAGATGATGGACCAACCAGCCACCATTGCTGCCGAGGAATTCGTGCGTGCTGGCTATCCACTGGATGCCAAAGCCATGCTGATTTGCGAATCAGACGGTACCCACGAAGAGGTGGCCGAAGAAATTGCCCGTATCGAGGCGGTGCTCAATGAGTTTGGCGCCACAGAAATCAAGGTATCCCAGTCCGACGAAGAGCGCGAACTCTTTTGGGCAGGCCGTAAGGCTGCTTTCCCGGCAGCAGGGCGTATATCCCCTGATTACCTGTGCATGGATGGCACCATTCCCCGTAAGCGCTTGGGCGAGATGCTAAATGCGATTACCGATATGGAAGAAAAATATGGTTTGCGTTGTCTTAACGTGTTCCATGCCGGCGATGGTAATTTGCACCCCTTGGTCTTATATGACAGCAGCATCGAAGAAGAGCGCCTCAAGGCCCAGCAATTTGGGGGTGAAATCCTCGAATTATCTGTGTCCTTAGGGGGAACGATTACCGGTGAACACGGAGTCGGGGTCGAAAAGATTAACCAAATGTGCGTGCAGTTTGATGAGCAAGAACGCGATCTGTTCTTTTCTATCAAACACGCTTTCGATGAGAACGCGTTGCTCAATCCGGGTAAAGCTATCCCAACACTCAACCGTTGTGCCGAGTTTGGCATGATGCATGTCCATGGCGGACAGCTCCCATTTCCACATCTGCCACGCTTTTAAGACCAGATGAGTATTTTCCAATGACTGAAATGAATAATGAACACATGGATCCCATTGTGGCGCAATGGGTCGATCAGGTACGCGCTGCTCAGGCAGATAAAACACCGTTGCGTTTAATCGGCTCTGACAGCAAGCGCTTCTATGGCCATCCAACAGAAGGCGAAACAATGGTACTCACCGAGCACCGAGGGATCATTGATTACGAACCCTCTGAACTCGTGATTACCGTCAAAGGGGGAACACCCATCGCCGAAATCGAAGAGCTGTTGGCCAGCAAGGATCAGTTTTTACCTTTTGAGCCCCCACTGTTTGGGGCTGATGCAACCATCGCCGGTTGCGTGGCCAGTGGTCTGGCTGGACCGCGCCGCCCCCAGGTCGGTGGGGTGCGCGATTTTGTTTTAGGCGTGCAGCTTATCGACGGCCAAGGACGTTATATGACTTTTGGTGGTCAGGTGATGAAAAACGTCGCTGGTTATGATGTTTCGCGTCTATTAGCCGGTAGTTTGGGCACCTTGGGTATTTTGACTGAGCTCTCAATCAAAGTACTGCCCAAGCCCGTCAAAGAATTAACACTGCAGTTAGATCGCTCACAAAAAGAAGCTTTGTATAAAATGAACACTTGGAGTGGGCAACCCATTCCTATATCGGCTTCATTGTGGCACGACGATCAACTGTTCATTCGTTTATCAGGGGCACCCAATGCCCTTGAGGTAGCGCAAGAGACCATACAGGGGACTCCGCTGGATGAGGCTCAAGCCCAAACCCTATGGCAAGAAGTGCGCGAGCAAAAATATGCTTGGTTCCAAGCCCAGGGAGAACAGGCAAACAAGCCTTTATGGCGTTTATCTGTCCCCAGCACGACCGACCCTATCCTGGATGACCATCCCCAATTAATCGAATGGGGCGGGGCTTTACGCTGGTGTTTTAGTGATTTGCCCGCTGAAACGCTTCGCGCTCAGGTCGAGGCGATTGGCGGGACCGCCACGGTATTCCGTCAAAATGGCGCCGATCTCGCTGTATTTCATCCTTTGGATTCCATCATTCTGGGCATACAGCAGCGCTTGAAAGAAAAATTTGATCCAGCGGGTATTTTTAACCCAGGCAGAATTTACCCAGGGGAGCTCTAATGCATACTTCATTATCGCCAGAGTTTTTGAACACCGAAGAAGGTGAAAAGGCGAAAGAACTCATCTCAAAATGCGTACACTGCGGATTTTGTAATGCGACCTGTCCGACGTACCAGTTGGTCGGTGACGAGCTGGATGGCCCGCGCGGTCGCATTTACCTCATGAAAGAGGTATTTGAGGGCAAAACGCCCACCCGAGTCACCCAAGAGCATTTGGATCGTTGTCTGACCTGTCGGGCATGTGAAACTACCTGTCCTTCAGGTGTTCAGTACAGCCAGTTGCTGGACTTGGGCAAGGCCGTGGTTGATCGCAAAGTCGAACGCTCGCGTTTGGATCAATTTAGACGCTGGGCAGTACGCGAGGTAGTCTCCGAGCCCACGCGTTTTAAACGTGCCCTTAGTATTGGGCAGCGTGTTAAATCATTGCTACCCAAAGCACTCAAAGAAAAACTGCCACCGAGCGAACCGCACAACACAGCAGCCCTACAATGGCCCACCGCAAAACACGAGCGCCAAATGTTGGTATTGGAAGGCTGTGTACAACCCGCGCTATCTCCTGAAATCAACGCCGCTGCAGCGCGCGTACTGGATCGTTTTGGCATTCAACTGGTGCGTGTGGATAACGCCGGCTGTTGTGGAGCCGTACGCCATCACAATGATGACAAAGCAGGCGCCCAAGAACAAGCGCGCCGCAACATCGATGCCTGGTGGCCATTTATTGACAGCGGTGCGGTAGAAGCCGTTGTCATGACAGCCAGTGGATGTGGTGCCGAAGTCCAAGATTACGGTATGTTGTTGGAAAATGACCCGGCCTATTCAGCTAAAGCCCAACGCGTTGCCGAGCTCAGCAAAGACATCAGCGTGATCGTATCCGCAGAGCTAGAACGTCTTGGCAGAGACTTTGAACCACGCGACCAGCAAACAACAGTAGCCATCCAAGAACCCTGCACCTTCCAGCATGCCCTGCGCGACAAAGTATCCATAGCGCAATTGATGGAACGCTTTGGCTATACACCACAAATACCAAAAGATGCCCATTTGTGCTGTGGCTCAGCAGGTACCTACTCTATTTTTCAGCCTGAACTATCCAAACAGCTACGTGCAAACAAGCTGGACAACCTACTCGTCGACGGCCCCCGCTATGTAGCGACTGCTAACATCGGCTGCCAAACACACCTGGGCGAAGCCAGCGAAGTACCCGTACTACACTGGATAGAACTAGCAGATCAGGCACTGGGAAACCCAAAACAAGCCTGATTGCCCACTGATGCGTGTTGTAGCAGACGCAGTGCAGCGTAACAGGCCCGTAACGAAGTTTCCTCGGGACCTTGCTCGTTGCACTCGCTGCGAAGCCCGCTCGCAAACTTATTACGCGCCTTCGCTTACATGCAGCGTTGGGAGCTCCGGTCGAAATATTCGCAATCTTTTAGGCGACAGGGTTACGAAAAGCTAACAGCTGCACAGGCTACAGATCCAAGGAGCTCAGAAGGAGCTATTTTGAAGATGTTCCGAGCGCAGCGAGATATCGAAAAATAACTCCTGCAGAGCGACGAGCAGATACTCGCTGCAGGCAATCTACGAACCCTTCTTGCCCACTGTCCGCTTAAAAGTCTCAATCCAGTGCTGCGTAGAGGCATCTGGGGTGCGGCGTTGGGGTGAATTCCGATCGGGATTCTTAAACTCATCGATGATCCCAGAGGCCAAGTTCTTGCCGTATTCCACGCCCCATTGATCGAAGGGGTTGATGCCCCAGATACGTGCCTGGACAGCGATTTTATGCTCGTAAAGGGCCAATAAGGCTCCTAGGGTATACGGAGATAAGCGAGGCAATACGATGAGTGTATTAGGGCGTCCGCCTTGATGCACACGATGTTTGGCTAGCCAAGAGGCAGTGTCTGGATCATGACCTTGGCGCAAACATTCATTGAGGGCTTGTTCATGATTTTTACCAACTAACATGGCCTCTCGTTGCGCCAAGCAGTTGGCCAGTAAGCATTGGTGGTGCTCGAGCCATTGATGATCCGCGCCTTGGCAAACAATAAAATCTACAGGAGCTCCGTCACTGCCTTGGTGTAGCCATTGGAAAAAAGTATGTTGTGCATCAGTACCCGGCATGCCCCAAACGGCTGGGCCGGTGGGT
>DATGTW010000140.1:0-10076 GCA_035301625.1 Paenalcaligenes sp. | reverse complement strand
TCTTTGCGTCAATCCATGCGTATCGGGCGGTTGATGCGTGCCGCATACCGTAGTTTCACAGCGGTGTATGCGCAAAGCTTCCGAGACGCCCAGCGCCTCGAAATCATTGGGGCACGTGCTGTGCGGGTGTCCGGGAATTTCAAATTCGATGTGCACAGCCCCGTCACGCAGGTCGAGGCGGGCCGGCATTTTGCGCAACGGCTGCGGCGTAAAGTTATTGTTCTGGCCAGTACCCGCGAGGGCGAAGAGGCTATGTTTGCCCGCGCTTTACAGCGTTACATCCAGGAAGAGCGCGAACAGGATCTAAACCCTGAGCAACGAACCTTGTTTTATATTGTGCCGCGTCATCCGCAACGCTTTGATGAGGTAGCGGCCTGGATTAAAGAGCAGGGCTGGTCGATGGTGCGACGCTCTGAATTGCTTGCTTTGGGGGATGGCACTCGCAGCAGTATTGTGCGTTGCCGCGAGGTCGAGATCGTCCTCGGGGACACCCTGGGTGAATTGCCTTGGTATTATGCACAGGCCAGTATTGCTATTGTGGGTGGCAGCTTTGCGCCGCTGGGTGGGCAAAACTTTATCGAGGCCTGTGCTTTGGGTGTGCCGGTGATTGTGGGCCCCCATACCCGCAATTTTGAGCAGGCAGTGCAGGATGCGCTCGCAGAGGATGCTATTTTGCAGGTCCCGAACGCGGGTACTGCAATCAAAGAGGCCGGGCGCTTGTTGCACGAAACAACCGAGCGTAATCAGCTCGCAGATTCGGGCTTGCATTGGATGCAAAAACACAGTGGTTCAGTACAGCGGGTTTTGACCGGGATTAACGAGATATTGGCGCGCCAAGAGCGCCGTCGACAGGCGCAGCAATAGATTTTTTGCCGGTAGGGCAACTTTTTCATTGGAACTGTCATGAACAATGCATTATTACAACTTTTAAGGCAGGGGCTGCTGCGCAGTGGGTGGGTGCTTGTGGTTTTATTTAGCTGGTGTGTCAGTACAGTGGCGCTCGCCCAGGAACCTGTGCGTATCGGTGTGTTGGCCACTTATAGCGGTCCTTATGCTGATTATGGTCGTCAGTTTGATGCTGGGATGCAGGTGTTTTTGCAGCAACACGATGATTTATTGGCCGGGCGCGAGGCAGAGTTTTTCACACGTGATGTGGGCGGTGCTAACCCCAGTCAAGCGCGGCGTTATGCCCAAGAACTGATCGCACGCGATAAAGTTGATGTGCTGGTAGGGTTGGATTTCAGCCCTAATGCCGCTGCAATCGGGCCATTAGTCAACCAAGCTCAGGTGCCTACTCTTATCATGAACGCTGCATCTTCGGGTTTGACCAGTGCCAGCCCTTATTTATTTCGTTATTCATTTACGATTCAACAGGTCAGTGCACCCATGGCCCATTGGATGGCAGAGCAGGGCATTGACAATGCGATGACTGTGGTGGCTGATTATGCTTCTGGTTATGATGCCGAGCATTCTTTTACGCGCACATTCGAGCATCACGGGGGGCAGATCGTAGACAGTTTGCGCGTGCCCTTGGATGCAATGGATTTCTCGTCTTATTTGCGCCGTATTGCCGAGGCTCAGCCGCAGGCAGTATTTTTCTTTTTTCCTTCTGGACAAATGCCCACAGCATTTCTAAAGGCTTGGCAGGCACGGGGTATGGATGATGCTGGGATTCGTTTATTTGCCACCGGTGAGGCCACAGATGATACCTATTTGCCGCAGATTGGTGCCGATGCCAAGGGCTTGATGACTAGCCATCACTATTCAGTGGTGCATCCTTCCGAGTTAAACCAGCGTTTTGTCGTAGATTATCAAAAGGCGTTCGGCGATGAGGTCAGACCTAGTTATTTTGCGGTTGCGGCCTATGATGCTTTATCGGCTTTAAACCAAGCCATTGAGCAGATGGATGACGCCGCAACTAACGAGTATGCTAAGACTACCGACAAACAAAACGCACAGTCAGAAAAGCTATCTGGTCCAGCGTTGCAGCAGGCATTATTAGGGATGGAGTTCGAGAGCCCACGCGGGCCGATACGCATTGATGAGCACACACGGGATATTGTCCAAACGGTGTATATCCGCGAGGTACGTCAAGAGGACGGTGAATGGGTCAATGTGGAGTGTTGTGGTGCCTATGCCGAGGTTGCTGATCCCGGTGATGCGCCATTTGTCCCCAAGCCTTGAATGACGGCAACAAGATGTTTTTGGGTAAATAAAAGAATAAGTAGCTTTAAAAACTGGCGCCTGTTAAAGCTTGTGCCCATAAAAAATGGCCCACCGTGTAGGTGGGCCATCTTTTTAAGCTGTTCTTGGAGGTTTTACAACCCCACCAAGATTAAAGCTTTTGCACGGATTTTGCCTGGGGGCCTTTCTGGCCTTGGGCAGGCTCGAAAGAAACGCGCTGGTTTTCTTCGAGGGATTTGAATCCTGTGCCGACGATATCTGAGTGGTGGACAAACAAGTCTTTACCGCCGCTATCGGGAGCGATAAAGCCAAAACCTTTTTCGTTGTTAAACCATTTAACAACGCCGTATTCTGTTTCCATGGTATTTAACCTTTAAAACCAAAACTAAAAATGAGCCCGAGGGCTCGGTGTACAGATTGCCAAGGTCCAAATTAGGGCAACGAGTATTGCTAAATACCGTGGTGAACAAACTTCGACATTGATAATCTGGTGTGATAGTAACACGGTCAGAGCCGCACACCAACCAAATCATGTAAAAAATGTAGTCCTTGACATTAATACTACATTTTTGCCTATGTGTTACTGGCTTCCTCTGCCCAACAAACAAGCCGTTGGTATTTGCTTGAATATAACACGCTTTACTCAAAGGCGTTAACCTAGGGTATTCGATTAGATTAGGGCTTGAGATCGTGGTATTTGTGTCCAAATGCCAGGTTAGCGGCAAATAAGCCTTCTTTGCTGCCACAATCATAGCGAATGCCGTCGTACTCATAGCCAAATACTGGGCGCTCTGTGAGCATGCTGGCAATGGCGTCTGTCAGTTGTATCTCGCCGCCAACACCGGCCTGAGTTTTTTGCAAGTGCTCGAAAACCTCGGGCTCGAGTACATAACGGCCAACCACAGCCTGGTTGCTAGGAGCCACATCAGGTTGGGGTTTTTCCACAATGCCATCGAGGCGGGTGCTGCGGTCGTTTACAGTGGCCCCAGATATCACGCCATATTTGTCTGTCTCGGCAGGGTCGACCCGCTGAATGGCCAAGATGCTGCCATTGTGTTCGTGGGCGGCCTTGACCAATTGGCGCGAAACAGGTGTTTGGGCATCAAGTAGGTCATCAGCCAAAATCACCAGGAAAGGCTCATCACCAACAATGGGCGCTGCACATAATACTGCATGACCCAATCCCAGTGGGGCGGGCTGACGGGTGTAAATGCAGTGAATATGATCGGGGATGACATTGCGTACCCGATCAAGCAATTCGATTTTGTGCTTGGCCTTGAGGTCGGCCTCGAGCTCGGGGGCACGGTCAAAGTGGTCCTCAATAGCGCGCTTGTTGCGGCCCGTCACAAAAATGAGTTCGGTAACACCGGCTGCAATAGCCTCTTCGACTGCGTATTGGATTAAAGGCTTATCCACTACGGGCAACATCTCTTTGGGCATTGCTTTGGTAGCGGGTAAAAAACGGGTCCCCATACCAGCGACGGGGAATACTGCTTTACGAATAGGTTTCATGGCAATGTCTAAAAAAACTGATAGATATTATTGACGTACGCTTTGTATTTGTATTTTGGCGTTGTCTTTAGATTCAGCAGGTTGCAGACTGCGGCCTTGTTCGCTGGGCGGTAAACCAAAAAAGCCCTGCCCCAAGGCAAATAGCCAAATATTTATAAGGATAAATAAAATAACCAAAATACGCATTGAGAACTTAGTATTAGACCGCAGGTAATTAAAAGCCCGCTCGCGCGGACACGATCCGTCAAAGTGTACCGATGAATAGGGGGACAGATCAACGGGGTTTTGCCTAGCTGCTAATCTTTTGCCCGGCGATTAGCCCAGGGGCAGGTTAGGTTGAACCAGGGTGCTGCCCAAACCCAGCAGGACTGAGTGCTCATAGTAATGCAACTGCGGCAGTGGGCCGCTTGAATGCAATTGTGGCCATTGCTCAAATAAGCGATCCACCGCAGTGGCGATCAATGGCCAGCCACCGCCCGAACAAACAACCAATACAGGATGCTCGGGGCATCGCTGTTGTGCTCTACGGATTTGTTGGCTCAGTGCTCCTGTTTGTGCCGCTGCTATTCCGCTGCTGATGGCGCTGCGGGTGTTGACAGGAAAATCTTGTAAAGCGCCTTGGCCCAAACTTAATCGAGCAGTGTGTTGGTCCAAAGATTGATACATCAAATAGGGGCCTGGCAAAATCAGACCGCCCAGATAGATCCACGGCTTTGCCTTGGGGGGTGCTGGCTGCTCGCTGCAGTGATGGCTGGAACGATGACCGATAGGATTATCAGGACTCTCGTCAGGGTTTTTATGGCTGCGTTTTTCTTGGGTTGAGTAACCCGTTTGCGGGACGATGGTATCGATGGTGGTTGCCGTGCCAAAACTACAGTAAACCAGCGCTTGAGCGGGGCGCGGGTTGAGCTGATAAAAGGCGCCTAAGGCACCAAACCAGCGGTCAGCACCCAATTGAGTTGGGGCCTCATAAGCATTGTGCACGATTGTGCTCGGGGTGCATGCATCCAGCCATTGCACTTGGCATTGGTGGGCTAGGAGTATATTTTCTACCCAATGTCGTGTGCGTTCGCTCACGACACTAATGCCTAGCGCTTGTATCTGACGATCAGGATCCTTTAATAAGGTACGTTCGAGCCATTGACTGAGTGCTCGGGGTTGATCGTATGAGGTCGCAAAGGTAGTGGCCAGTTCTGGGCCTTGGGTTGTGGGGTGTAGCAAACCGGCTTTGAGTCGGGTGTTGCCCAGATCTAATAAGACTTTCATAAATCGCGTCTACCTTAGCGGGTGCGGGCGTGCTCGTCATGCACGTTGCCCTGATCGTGCTGGGGGCGGACGGAAACTTCGCCCACTGAAATGGCCTGGGTGTGCTTGCCGCTACGAATCTGCAACTGCCCGTAGGCGTTGATGCCGGCAGCAATACCGCTTTGGGTAATCATACCTTCGTTAAGGATATTAATGGGCATGCCATATAGATAATCAATGGCATGGAAATCATCACATAAATTAATAAATCCGCTGTTGGTGACTTTATTGAGTTGTTGTTGCCAGCGATGAGCGATGACGGCCACCAAATGCTCGGGGCTGTGTTTTGCTGCTTTGGGAATGGTTTCGCATAACTGTTGCCAATCTGCAATAGGGCGCCGCAGTGTTTGGCTGAGCTCGGCACCGCGGTTCAGGTTGATACCGATACCCACGACGACCACGAAATGATCGCGGCTCAAGCGCGATGCGCTGGCCCGCGTGACCTCGGTGAGGATACCTGCCAGTTTGGCATGGCCCCACATTAGATCATTGGGCCATTTCAGGCTGAGTTGCTCGGCCTGAAAAGCAGGCAATAAACTGCGCAAGGCCTGACAGGCTGCAATCCCCATCGCCGGTGACAGGGTAGGCAGTTGCTGGCTGGGTAAAAATACGTCAAAGGCACAAGAAAACATCAGCTGCGTACCGGGGGTATTGTCCCAGCGTTTGCCTCCACGTCCTTGTCCTTTGGTTTGATAATGAGCCCCCAGCAACCAAGGCCGTAACAGTTGTCCGCCTGGGTCGCGCGCCTGCCCAATTAAATCAGTATTTGTTGACGTTGTTTCCTGCACCCAGCGGATTTGGGCAAAACGCGGCAAAATACGCACAAGACGTGCAATCATTTCTGTAGGAGCAGGTAAGCTAAGTGATAAGGACATTGATAAAATATTGCTATGAGTGTATCTCGACAAGCTGCTAGGCAGTCACTAGAATAAAACTTTGTTTAATCTAAAAGTAGTGAGCATGCAAAAACCAAAGACAATACAATTTCAAGGCCAAGTCGGGGTGATCGATTGTGCCCTCGATTGGCCCAGCGAAACACCGCGTGGTTGGGCTCTGGTCTTGCACCCGTTGCCCACCGAAGGGGGCACCCGCGACAACAAAGTCGTCACCACGATCAGTCGTGCATGTGCTGATTTGGGGTTGCTTGCCGTGCGCCCCAACTTTCGTGGCGTAGGATTATCTGCAGGTGAATTTGACGCTGCCAAAGGCGAGCTGCACGACATGCACGCTTTGGTTGAACAATTCCAAGCACAATTTCCCGAGTTTGATGGCAAACCTTGGGCATTGGCCGGGTTTTCATTTGGTACCGCGGTGGCCGCTCAATTATATTCCCTTTTAGCCCAAGAGCAGTCACCCACCCCTGACGCATTATTATTGTCTGGGACAGCCGTGCAACGATTCCGGCATGTTGAGGTCCAGGTTCCTAATCATACCTACTTGGTGCATGGGGCCGATGACGAGGTCGTCCCGCTCTCCGAGGCGATGGATTTCGGCAAAGAGCACGAGCTAGCCGTCACCGTGATTCCTGACTGCACACACTTTTTCCATGGCAAATTGATTTTACTTAGGCAGTTAGTGAGTGACCAGATACAGTTGATGCTGCATCGGCAGTTTTGATTTTCTGGCCTCGCTATAATTCAGGCTAGGCTCTTTTTATTTACTAGGCGTTTTCACCGATGAAACAGCGTTTTCACCATTTATTCAGCAATATCAAAAGCAATATCAAAATAAGCGCGCGCGATTGGATGCGCATATTCTTTGCACTGCCCATATGCATGGCCTTGATAGCTCCTGCTGCTTGGGCAGAGTCCGAATCCAAGGATGACACCACTGAACAAAGCGTTACTGAGCACGATAGCAGCGGCCCAACAACCACTGGTCAATCGCCCACTGATTTCTTTGTCAGCCAGCTAGGCAATGTCCCTGCCCCAACAATAGGGGCCAAGGCTTGGGCCAGTTATGATGTGAATAGCGGACAGTTTATTTCGGCCTTTAATTTGGATGACCCAATTGAGCCAGCCTCTATCACTAAATTAATGACTGCCTATCTGGTCTTTGAGGCTTTAGAAAATAATCGCTTGCAACTCGACCAAGAGGTCAACGTCTCGGAAAATGCCTGGCGTACCGAAGGTTCGCGCATGTTTATCGACCCGAATTCTCAAGTCAGCGTCGATGATCTGCTGCAGGGCATGATTGTGCAATCGGGTAATGACGCGACTGTGGCATTGGCCGAGGCCATCGCGGGTAGCGAAGATGCCTTTGTCGCTTTGATGAACGAAGAGGCTGCTCGTCAAGGGCTAGAGAACACCCATCATCAAAATGCCAGTGGTCTGCCTCATGAAACCCATATCACCACCGTGCGCGATATTATCTTGTTGGCTGCCAATTTAGTTGAGGACTTTCCGCAGTATCTGCATTACTACACTCAAAAGGAATACACTTGGAATGACATCCGGCAGTCTAACCGCAACCGTTTGCTATGGCTGGATTCCACGGTTGATGGCCTGAAAACAGGGCACACTAAATCAGCAGGCTATGGATTGGTGAGTACCGCATTGCGTGATGACCGCCGTGTCGTCAGCGTTGTCGTGGGTACCAGTAGCGATTCTGCGCGAACCGAAGACAGCCTTAAAATCCTTAATTGGAGTTTCCAAAACTTTGAAGACGTAAAGCTCTATGATGCCGGTGAAAGCGTGGTGGATGCACGCGTCTGGGAAGGCGAAGAAAATTCTGTTGGCCTTGGTCTGGGGCGCGAGATATGGGTCACCGTACCTCGTGGCATGGGTGATCAGGTCAAACCTGTTGCGCATTACACTCAGCCTTTGGTCGCACCTGTCAAAGAGGCCGCCGAGGTGGGTACCGTCGCATTTATGCTTGACGATCACGAGCTCGCAGAGGTTAAACTGGAGACATTGGCCAACGTCCCTCAGGCAGGGTTTTTCGGTCGCATGGTCGATAAAGTACGACGCATGTTTCACTAAACACTAAAAAGCCAAACTTAAACCACTCATCCAACGATTATTTGAAACATAAAGAGGCAACCATGATCACAGGTATTGACCCTGATAGCATAGTGTATCTGGACGGCGCATACGTCCGTCTGGGGGATGCCAAGATATCCGTCCTGGACCGAGGTTTTATATTCGGTGACGGCATCTATGACGTTGTCCCCTGCTATCAGGGGCGACCATTTCGCATCAACGAACATTTGGCACGCCTACAACGTAATTTAGAGGTCATTGAAATAGAAACAGGCTGGAGTGCCAATGATTGGGAGCAGCTCGTACTAGACATGCTTGCCCGTTCTGGTCGGGGCGCTGATTGCCTGGTTTATATACAGGTCTCGCGGGGTCCAGCCAAACGTGACCACGCATTCCCAGCGCAAAGCGAGCCAACCATCTTTTGCATGATTGCCCCCTTTACCCGCCCGACGGAAAAACAACGTACCCAAGGACTCAGTGTTGTCAGCATCGAAGACAAGCGCTGGTTGATGTGTCACATCAAATCAACCTCTTTATTGGGTAATGTACTGGCGCGACAACAAGCCGTCGAAGCCGGCGTTGACGAGGTTGTCCAATTCCGTGACGGTTATCTTACCGAAGGCGCCTCTTGTAACATCTGGGTAGTGCGTGATGGTGTACTTTTAGCGCCCCCGCGCAACAACCTGATCCTCGAAGGCATTCGTTACCGCCTACTCGAAGAGTTGGCTGCAGAATGCGGTGTTGATTTTGAGGCACGCCCCATCGCTAAAAAAGAGGTACAAAGTGCCGATGAGCTCATGTTGAGCTCAGCCACCAAAGAGATACTGCCCATTATGAACTTTAACGCCCAGCCTGTCGGCAACGGCAAACTTGGACCGGTTTACCAAAAGTTACGGGCAGCCTACGACCAAGAAATACTCAAACTGGAAGCATAACGATGAGTACAGACGACGCAAACTCAGGCTCCTCGGGACATAAAGAACGAGAAACCATTCTGGAATTTCCCTGCCGCTTTCCCATCAAAGTCATGGGGCGCGCAGAATCGGACTTTGCTCAAACCATGACCGATCTGGTGCGCGAATATGATCCCAAACTGGATCCAGCCGAAGTGGAAATGCGCCCCAGCCGTGCAGGCAATTATGTGGGTTTGACCTTGCACGTCAACGCTACCTCGCAAGAGCAGCTAGATGATATCTATCGAGCGCTCACCTCGCACCCTATGGTTTCCTACGTACTTTAAGTTAACCATGTGTTCCAAACTATCCGAATTGCCCCAAAGCCACGAGAAAACCGTACCTCTGCAAGTACGGTGGCTACCTGGTCGCCCTGATTACCAAGACACCTGGGACCACATGCAGGCTTATACAGCAGGGCGCAATGCGGATAGTGCGGATCAAATCTGGTTGCTCGAACATGACCCCGTATATACACTGGGCTTGGCCGGGCGACCAGAGCATATCCTCAATCCAGGGCAAATCCCCATTATCAAAGCAGATCGTGGTGGGCAGGTCACCTATCATGGCCCCGGCCAATTAGTCGCTTATTGCCTGATAGACCTGCGTCGATACGGACTCTATGTAAAGTCCTATGTCGCCATGCTGGAAAAGGTTATTATCGACACTTTGGGGGATTTTGGGGCACACTATGCCTATCTGCAACCCGGAGCTCCCGGCGTCTACGTACCGGCAAAAAAAACCACTCTGCGGGGTAGTATTCCGGATGATGAATTGGTTAAAATAGCCGCTCTGGGTGTAAAAATTAACAAAGGGTGTGCTTATCACGGTATTGCCATCAATATTGATATGGACCTGAGCCCCTTTGCAGGGATTAACCCCTGCGGTTATGCCAATTTACGTACCACTGATTTGGCGCATTGCGGCATACAAACCACCCTACCAGAGGTGGGTCAACGGTTCTTACAAAACATGCAGCAAGCGTTATCAAACCAAATAGGTGCAACACAAAGATTCATACCATGACACAGACTCAGCCAAACCATCGCCCCACAGTCCGTCCACGCACGGAGTACGACCCTTCACGCCACCAGCGTGCCAAGGAAAAAACATCGCGCATCCCCATCAAGGTCGAGCGCAC
>DATGTW010000139.1:0-2520 GCA_035301625.1 Paenalcaligenes sp. | reverse complement strand
CCTCGCCAATATCCAGCATGAGTTTGAGTAGACGGTCAGAATTGGGTACGTGCTCACAAGAGACGATTTTGGCAATACGTAGGTCTACTTTTGCGAAATCCTTGATGTCGATAGTATCAGCAATTTCCTCACCGCCAGGGGCAGCGACAGGTTCGGGCTCGGGTTCGAGCAACGCTTCAACCTGTTTTTCATCGATACGTTGCAAAAGATGTTTAAAAGGTTTGACTTGCGTGGGTAGCTGCGCCGCATCGGCCCATTGAAAGGGGTAGTCAATTTCAAAAAGATCGGTTGCTACCTTTTTACTTAGTTCAGGTAGCACGGGGCTAAGCAACACAGTCAATGCCTTAAAGCCAGCCAGCGCACGAGAGCAGATATCTTGTAGTTGAGCTTTTTGTGCATCATCTGCGTCTTTGATGCCGCGGGCCAGTACCCAGGGTTTGGCAGTATCAAATGCTTGGTTAATTTCATCCGCCAAGCCCATGATTTGGCGAATGGCACGACCGTATTCACCCTTTTCGTAAAGGTCGGCCACCTCAGTGGCCAAGCTATCAAATTGTTTTTGCAGCGTGTCAGTGTCACCGGTATATCCCAGTTGCCCACCAAAGTTGCGCTGAATAAACGGGGCAGCCCGACTGGCAATATTGACGTACTTGCCTACCAAGTCGCTGTTGACCCGAACGATGAAATCCTCGGTATTAAAATCAATGTCCTCGACATGTGAGTTGAGTTTGGCTGCGATGTAATAGCGCATCCACTCGGGATTCATGTCCAAGTCCAAGTACTTGAGTGGGTCAATCCCTGTGCCGCGGCTTTTAGACATTTTTTCGCCACTCAGGGTAATAAAACCGTGTACGCGCAGTGCATCGGGTGTTTTGCGACCCGAGAACTTGAGCATGGCAGGCCAGAACAGAGCATGGAAATACACGATGTCCTTGCCGATAAAGTGTACCTGCTCGGTGTCTCCATCGGGATCTACAATCGCGTCGTAGTCCAGGCCCTGTTCTGCGCAGTAGGCTTTGAGAGACGCTAGATAACCGACGGGTGCATCCAGCCAAACATAAAAGTATTTGCCTGGTGCATCCGGAATGGGAATACCAAAATAGGGCTCATCCCTGGAAATATCCCAATCCGAGAGTTTGGCCTGGCCCTCTGTGTCGATTTCTAGCCATTCTTGGGTTTTGGCGCGCACCTCAGATTGCAGCCGTGGCTGTCCGTGGCGATCAGTGCCGTGGGTCCAGTCTTGTAAAAACTGTACGCAGCGCGGGTCTGAAAGTTTGAAAAAGAAATGTTCAGATTCACGCAGCTCGGGCTTGCTACCACTGAGGGTAGAGTACGGATCAATGAGCTCAGTGGGGCGGTAGACTGCACTACAGGCCTCACAGCTGTCACCGTATTGCTCTTGGGCACCACAGGAAGGACACTGCCCTTTGATATAGCGATCGGGCAAGAACATCCCTTTAACGGGATCGTAGAATTGTTCAATAACGCGAGTTTCTATAAAGCCCGCTGCCTTGAGGTCTCGGTAGATACTTTGCGAGAGCTCGATGTTTTCGGGTGAGTTGGTACGGTGCCAGTGGTCAAATTTTATGTGAAAGCCATTCAGGTATTTGGGTCGCTCGGCAGCGACGCGTTCGACGAGTTCGAGCGGGGTGATGCCTTCGCTCTCTGCTTTAAGCATGATGGGTGCGCCATGCGCATCGTCAGCGCCAACAAAATGTACTGTATGGCCGCTCATGCGCATAGAGCGAACCCAGATATCCGCTTGGATGTATTCCATGATGTGGCCAATGTGAAACGATCCATTGGCATAAGGCAAAGCAGTAGTAACGAAGAATGTGCGCGACATGAGTTATTTGTATTTCAGGTTAAAGCAAATAAGAAATAAAAAGGCCGCTGCAGGAAGCAGCCCATCATAAATATGGGGCGCCAATGCAGCCAGCCCGACGAAGGTCATAAAAGCCATATCAAATGGCGGCGAATAATTGCTGTACGACGCAAAGCCTGCCATGATGGCAGGCATCATGAGCATAGCAGAATCACTGCTCGAACGTTAGCCTTGTGTTAGGGGATTTCGCGCATTTCAATATCTGTGACATCATTGTCAGTAGACTTGGTGGATGCCTTGTGACGCGAGTAGTTAGGTTTAAACCCCTGGTAAGCGCGATGCCTACGGCGCTCTGACCAGTAATTACGAGCAGAAAAAGGGCGCCCACCTAGACGTGCGACGATGTATAAAATGCCCATGGCTATCAGTGTGGTAATCATAAATACCAAAGCCATGACCATCCCCAAGATAGTTAAAGCAGCAAATAATAGCGTTCTAAGAATCTGTGTGATAGTTTGCATAGAGGACGAGATTCGTTTCAGTTTGGGCGGTCTGTTTCGGTTATTCTTATGACCACGGATTAAAATGTAGGCTGTTTTTAATAGAGTGTATCAACGATGTTATCAGTTAATGAAATTATAAGCGCGCTTAATGGTGTTATTGACCCGAATACGCATAAAAAACTCGAGGTCACC
>DATGTW010000138.1:0-4167 GCA_035301625.1 Paenalcaligenes sp. | reverse complement strand
CACCATGGCGCGACCAAACCAGACGAGTTCGGGTTGCGAGGCATCGCGGCGTATAAAGGTTTTATAAATATCTTGGGTCAATGAGCTAGAGCACACCAATAGTTGTGCAGATAAGGTGCTCATCACGGCAGCTAAAATGGCGGCCAGCAAAATACCCGCGATCCAGGGGTTAAAGAGCAAGATAGAAAGCTCAATAAAGACACGTTCCGAGTTGGCCGTCACGCCAGCAGCTTGACCTGGGTTGGCAGAAAAATAGGCAATCCCAAAATAACCCACGGCCACTGCACCTGCTAGACAGAGGATCATCCAGGTCATACTGATGCGCCGCGCATTTGGGATGGTGTTGACCGAATCGGCAGCCATAAAACGCACCAAGATATGTGGCTGCCCAAAATACCCCAATCCCCACGCTAGCAATGACACGATGCTAATGGTCGACATATCGTAAAAGATGTCGGGCAGTGCAGGGTCAATGGCTTGTACAGCTGCATTAGCCTCGCCAAAGCCCCCGGCTTGTTGAATGACGATCAATGGGGTGAGGATTAAGGCAGTAAACATCAACGAGGCCTGCACAGTGTCGGTCCAGCTGACGGCTAAAAAGCCGCCGATAAATACATAGCCGATGGTACAAAATGCACCAATCCATATCGCGGCAGGGTAGGACAGGCCAAACATGCTTTCAAACAGACGTGCACCAGCGACGACTCCCGAGGCACAATACAGCGTGAAAAAGATCAAAATAACGATGGCTGATACGATGCGCAGTATGTTGCCACGGTCCTCAAAACGATGTGCAAAAAAATCAGGTAGCGTGAGCGCATCACCCGATTGCTCGGTGTAGACCCGCAATCTAGCAGCGACGAAACGCCAGTTGAGGTAGGCACCGATGGTCAAGCCAATCGCAATCCAAGAGGCCGAAATACCATCGTTATAAACGGCACCGGGCAGCCCCATGAGTAACCAACCACTCATATCAGATGCGCCAGCGGCCAAGGCAACAACAAAAGCGCCTAAACGGCGACCCCCTAAAATGTAGTCTGATAAATCGCTGGTCGCGCGATAGCCTAGCCAGCCAATGAGCAACATACCGACGATGTAGATCACAAACATACTCGTGATCTGTGTACCAACAGCTTGCATAGTGTTCTCCTTTGGCGTTGAGTTTGGTTGTTTGTGGTTTGTGCTGTTCGTAGTTTGTGTTGGGTGTCTTAGATCACCGCCATGAGGGTGGCATTACCACCGGCAGCCGCTGTGTTGATACTCAAAGCGCGTTCGGCCAGTAATAGCTCTTGGCGGTAGTATTGCCCCGCCAGTAGTTCTTGTGGGGTGCAACCTTGGGGTTGTAAGATGGGTCCTGAGTGATTGGCTAGCTTTTGGGCCAAGGTGTTGAGCTCATTGTGCGCCCCTTCAAAAAGCACGCCGCCCATGCGACCGTTGAGTGCTTGGGATAAATCTGTGGCAAAACTGATTTGCTCTTGAACCGACTCGGGCAGGGCATTAACCAATCGGGTGAGTGCTTCTGCGGATAGAGCCTCGCCCTGATGGGCGCATAGAATTAGGTCATTACCCGTAGCCAGTGCGGTGCCTATTTGAATCAGCAGGCCGTGTTCGGTCGTAGGCAGGCAGACAACAGTGCCACGACCTACGAGGCGATAAATATTGAGCTCGCCGGTGGGACCGGGCAGTTCAGTTTGTTTGCCAAAGAGACTGTTGGCTTGTAATTGCTGCACTCCAGGCAGGGCTTGTTGCGCACTTTCCAGGGGGGATTGTTCTAGCCAGTGCAGATAGTTGGCCAAGACAGAATTAAATGCAAAGGTTTCAACTTGCCCATCTAAATGGATGGGTTCGGCACGTTGGCTGAGCAGACGGTTTAAATATAACGGGCCGCCTGCCTTGGGGCCGGTGCCAGATAGCCCCTCGCCGCCAAAGGGCTGTACCCCAACAATGGCACCTACGATATTGCGATTGACATAGATATTACCCGCGTGAATGTGTTGTGTGAGGGCATCTATATGTTCGTCAATGCGCGAATGAACACCAAAGGTCAGGCCATAGCCAGCGGCATTGATTTTATCTAGTAGTGTGTCGAGTTCTTGGCTTTTGTAGGTCAATACGTGTAGCACAGGTCCAAAGATTTCTTTTTCAACATCACTGATGTCATTGATGTGTATCAGGGTGGGCGGTACATAGGTGCCATAATCACAGGCAGCATCTGCTTGGACTTGTTCGACGGTAAAGCCTGCCGCACGCATTTTGTCTATGTGCGTGCGGATGGTATCCTGGGCCTCGCTATCGATGACTGGGCCTACATCGGTGGCCAGCAGGTCTGGGTTTGCGACCTTGAGTTCATGCATGGCGCCTGTAATCATGGTGAGCATGGTGTTGGCCACGTCTTCTTGGATACACAAGATACGTAAGGCTGAACAACGTTGACCTGCCGAATCAAATGCTGAATCAAGCACATCGCCCGTGACTTGCTCGGGCAGTGCCGAAGAATCAACAACGAGGGCATTGAGCCCGCCTGTTTCCGCAATCAATGGGATAGGTTGGCCATGGGCACCCGAGCGCTCTGATACGGTGCGGGCGATGGATTGCGCCACCTGGGTCGAGCCGGTAAACATTACAGCCTGTATGTGGGTATTGGCTACCAGCGCGGCCCCGATGTCGCCGGCTCCAGGCAACAGTTGAATAACATCGCCAGGAAATCCGGCATCATGCAGTAACTGCACACCCTGGGCACCAATTAGGGTGGTTTGCTCGGCAGGTTTGGCAATGACGGTATTGCCCGCTGCCAATGCTGCTGACACTTGGCCCAGGAAAATGGCCAGGGGGAAATTCCAAGGGCTAATACATGCCACAGGCCCTAGAGGGCGGTGCATCTCGGGGTCAAAATATTCGACGCTGCGTTTGGCATAATAGCGCAGGAAATCAACGGCCTCGCGGATCTCGTTGATGGCATTCATATAGGTTTTGCCGGCCTCGCGCACGATGAGTCCAATCAGCAGGTACTGGCGTTCTTCTAATAAATCGGCCGCCTTGAGTAACAGCTGGGCACGCTCTTGGGCGGTGGTGTGTTGCCAGGTTTTCATGGCGATCGCAGCGCGATCTGCCGAGGCTTGTAGCTGCGTCGTATCACTGAACATTGCCTGCCCAACAGTATCTTGATGATTGGCTGGGTTGCGAACGGCATGCCAACGTTCGTTGGGGGTGTCCGTCCCGTCTGAGTCTATTGCAACGCGTTGGGTCACGAGGGTTGGCTGTGCTACCCAGTCACGTTGACTGCTTTCTAACAAAACAGTGGATAAACTGCGCAGTGTGTCTTCGTCAGACAGATCGGTGCCCTCGGAGTTTGCACGTGGTTCGCCTTGGGCGCGATACAGATCGCGCGGCAGGGGGATCATCGGGTGGGGCTCGCCCAATGGATGAATGGATTCAGTTTCTTGGATAGGATCGCGGATTAACTCGTCGATGGAGACATCCTCATCAGCGATGCGATTAACAAATGACGAATTAGCGCCATTTTCTAATAAGCGGCGCACCAAATAAGCAAGCAAGGTTTTATGGGTGCCCACGGGTGCATAGATGCGGCAGGGGCGGTCTAATTTGCCCTCATTGCGTGGGCCGACCACCTCGGCATAGAGGGGTTCACCCATCCCGTGTAGGCATTGGAATTCGTACTGCCCCTCGGTAAAATCAGGGCCTGCCATGTGATAAATGGCGGCCAAAGTGTGGGCATTGTGTGTTGCGAACTGCGGAAAGACAGCATCAGGCGCATCCAGTAGCTTTTTAGCGCAGGCCAAATAAGACACATCGGTATAGACCTTGCGTGTAAATACTGGGTAGCCATCCAACCCCTGGACCTGGGTATTTTTGATCTCGGTATCCCAATAGGCCCCTTTGACCAAGCGAATCATCAACCGATGCTGCGTGCGCCGCCCTAGATCAATGACATAATCTATGACATAGGGTGCGCGTTTTTGATAGGCCTGGATGACAAAGCCAATGCCATCCCAGCCAGCGAGATCAGGGTCTTGGCACAGGGCCTCGAGGATATCTAATGATATTTCCAGTCGATCGGCCTCTTCGGCATCAATATTTAAGCCTATATCGTATTTACGGGCCAGCACAGTCAGAGCTTTGACACGGGGTAAAAGCTCGTTCATGACA
>DATGTW010000137.1:0-3259 GCA_035301625.1 Paenalcaligenes sp. | reverse complement strand
GATTTGACCCGGCTGATTAGCGACGAGCCTGCCCCAAATGGCATAGCGCTTTGGCCAGAAATCCTCACCCTCATCATGAAAGCGATGGCCTTCTCTGTTCACAACAATACCCAGAGAGACGCAATCGATGCGGGTACAAATGCCGCCATCGTATAGTGGGGCTCGGGCATCGATAGCAACACAGTGAGATTGTGATGGCTCGCCAATCCCATCTGCCCCCATATCCAACATTTCGCGCAGCAAAACGCCTTGATTAAAACGTGTCCCGCGTATTAAAAAATTCTCAGCTGGCCATTCGCCGCGTTCATTTTGTCCCCAAGCTTCGCGTAACCATTCAAGGTTAGACTCAAAACCGCCAGCTGCGAGTACGCAGCTGCGAGCATAAATTTTATGATTACCGCTATAGGCTGCCACGAAACGGGAGCCATCCATCTCGATTTTGTCCACTGGGCTGTTGTAGCGAACCTGCACCCCCATGTTCTCGGCACTACGGAAGTACGCGTTGACTAAAGCTTTCCCGCCGCCCATAAAAAAGGCATTGGTCCGAGACAACTGCAGTGAGCCGGATAAAGAGGCCTGAAAGTTCACCCCATGTTTGCGCATCCATTTACGGCAATGCTCTGTAGAGCGAATCACCATTCGTGCTAACTTTTCATTGGTGTGCCCCCCAGTGACTGCTCGTAGGTCTTGCCAAAACTCTTCTTCTGGGTAGCTATCAACTAGAACATCCTGTGGCTTGTTGTGCATGCACCGTAAATTTCGGGTGTGTGCAGAATTACCGCCGCGCCATTCTTTGGGTGCTGACTCTAGTATCAGCACACTAGCCCCTTGCTCTCTTGCGCTGAGAGCTGCACAAAGGGCTGCATTGCCACCGCCGATAACTAATACGTCGTAACTCTCGGAATTGTTTTTTTGAGCCTTTGCGACCATCGATGATTCACCTTGAATTTATGATTCATTTTGCAAAACATTCATTGGTATTCATAAGTATACCAAGTGAATGGCATGACTTGCTGTATAAGGTTTACCCTCGCCTTGTATTTTTTTGTTGATGAATAGTTTTTGGTTGTGTACACTTGAATACAGCAGTTTAGTTTTAGTATAGTTTCATTTATTAAAAAAATCTAGGGGGCAACTATGAAACAACTGCTCATGGCAGCGTTTATGGCTTTAGGTGTATCAACTGCGGCACATGCATCGATGGAGAACGAAAATTTAGTGCTGTGCGGCGCCAGTCCAGGAGGGATGTGGTCCAACATAGGAGTTGGGGTTGATGCAGCACTAAAAGAAGAGTACTCGGGGGCTTCGGCTACTTATCAAACATCGAGCGGTGGACCCGCAAATGTTGTGCAAGTAAAGCGCGGGGTGTGCGATGTAGGTTTGGCTAATGACGGTGATTTGGCAGCTGCTTTAAAGGGTGCCGAACCCTTTAAAGAAGAGGTCGACGGGTTGCAAGCACTAGGTGTCATGCTTGATTGGCTACCAGTGATGTGGCTGGCACGCAAAGACTTTGCGGAGAAGCATGACATTGAAAATCTCACCGATTTAGTGGAAAAGCAGCCCCCCGTTCGTGTGGTTATGAATCGTCGCGGGTTACTGACATCTGACATCACTACTTCGCTGCTTGGCAGCATGGGAGTAACTGCGGATGAGATAAAATCCTGGGGTGGATCCATTCAATATCAACCATCGGGTGAACAGGCTGGCCTCATGCAGGATGGCCGCGTAGATCTAATGGCTAATACCCTTTTTGAAGGTGACCGCGGGGTTGCTGAAACGGCTAATAATGTAGAGCTTGTACTATTGGACGTCCCAGCCGAGGCAAATCAAGCAGTGATAGACGAGTATTTTCTAAAACCGTGGGTGATCGAGGCAGGTGCTTTCCCATGGCATGAGCGCGACGTTAATACCGTTTCGACCAGTGTTATCTTGTTTGCCGATGAAAATATGAGTGAGGAACAAGCCTACGCCATCAGCAAAGCGTTGATTAATAATGCGAACAAGGTTTCTGGGGTTTCAAAAAGCATGGACAGATTCACCCCAGAGGTGCTGGTTGAACAAGAGGTAGTACCTTGGCACCCCGGTGCAATGCGTGCGTTTGAGGAGGCTGGACTTCTTTAGATAGGGGTCCTGCGGGGAATATATAGGGAAAAGAACAGAGGCGACAATGACTGTATCTCAGGAGAGGGCAGGCGGTTCGGTGTATAGAATCGGTGAGCTAGTGTTTTCCACCGGAGTGCGTCGCAAGTTTCACGGCACACTTGGCCATGTGCTCAGATTCTACGCTGCCGCAACGGCGGTATTTACTATCTATAATGCGGCTTTTTCCGATTGGGATAGCTTGGCCCGCATGATCGTATTTCTGTGCTTGATGTTGGTGTTGATCTTTTTGGTTGTGGGCCATGGACCCAAAGCCAATCCGCAACGGCCAACCGCACTTGACTGGGGGTTGTCCCTGCTTTCTTTTGCCTCCTTGGTTTTCTTTACTATGGAGGTAGAGGCGATAGCTGTGCGGCTGACCCTGTTTGATCCATTGTCGCCCGCATATTATTTCTTTGGGTTGTCACTGATTGTTTTATCGCTCGAGGCAGCCAGGCGTACTGTAGGGCTTGGGTTGACAGCTGTTGTAGGGGTTTTTATCGCTTACAACCTGTATGGCCATTTATTAAAAGGTTTTATGAGCCATGGCTACATTAGCCTCGAGCATTTTATTGATATTACGGTTTTTACATCTGATGGTTTGTTTAGTGTTCCCATACAGGTGACTGCGACATATGCCTTTTTATTCGTCATGTTTGGGACGCTCTTAGAGCGTGCGGGTGGCGGCGCATTCTTTTTTGACTTAGCGGCAGCACTGACCGGTCGCAAGATTGGCGGGCCGGCAAAGATAGCGGTCGTGTCATCGGCTGCTTTTGGCACCATCTCGGGTAGCCCGACGGCTGATGTCGTCACAACCGGCTCGGTGACCATCCCGATGATGAAGCGTTTGGGCTACCGCTCTCGCTATGCTGCAGCGGTCGAGGTCGCCGCCTCGACAGGGGGCAGTATCATGCCGCCGGTCATGGGTTCAGCGGTATTTATCATGGCAGAATTTACCGGTATTGCCTATGTCGATATTGTGGTGGCTTCTCTAGTACCCGCTTTGGTCTACTACCTGGGGATTTACCTGCAGGTGCATTTGCGTTCCAAGCGCTTGGGGCACAAAGGCCTCGAGGCTGATCAAATCCCCACTTTAGGGAAGACATTCCGTAGTGGCGGC
>DATGTW010000136.1:0-11728 GCA_035301625.1 Paenalcaligenes sp. | reverse complement strand
TACCGAAGAAGTAGGGGAAATACAGGTGGCTACCAAGGGTGATGCTCAATCCCTGCCTGTCATTCAGCCCAGCGAGCAAGCCATCGAAGCCCATAATTTATACTTGCAGGGCCTAGAAAAAGAAGCAGGGCAACCACCGCTGTGGAAAAAACTGTTTCCCGCGCAATAATAATGGGCGACGAACGTTATTCGTGACTGCCGCGGCCGACCACAAGATAATTACAAATGCGCCAAATGTGATGACTGCTGCGTTCTAACCAACGCAGCGTTTCTGTTTTAGGCAGGATACTACCCGTAGTCGAGACACGGTCGGGGTGTTTGAGTAGTTCGCGGCGGCTGTCAACGGTCAACTCACGTATTTTGCCAGCGTTTTCTTTGATACCCTCTACCCAAGCCTCATCAGAGGTTTCTTTGTTATAGCCCAAAGCCTGGTCAATTTGGGGCAGGGTGTAATCCGCCGTCAAACTCAGTGCACCGGGATCGACAGCGTCTTGGTGCTCGAATACGCCTAGGGTACGCGTATTTAAGCGCAATAAATGATCAACAGCGTGTAACTGAGCAATGCGCTGTTGGCTCAGGCGCTCATCGCCGGCTTCTACCTGATTACGCGAAATAAAGCTAAAGAGTTCTTCGAGAGAGTTTTGAATATGATGGAAAAAATCCATTGGCCCGCTCAGATTGTCTCGTTCGAGCGCCTGTTTGTGCTTTTCAAATAACTCTTGTGCAACATGTTCTAAAGAGCGCTGTGACGCCTCTAAAGCAATATCAGGCATGCCGAGCAGACTATCATCCAAGTGCTGCATCTTGAAGGATTCTTTTTCCGGCAGCAATCTCTCGACCAAGCGCGCAAACTGACGGGTAAAAGGCAAAAAGAGCAGTGCCCCTACCATGATAAAAAAGGTATGAAAAGCGGCCAAAACAATGGCACTAGGCTGTATGCCTATCAATAGTACCGACTGATTTACCACGTACAAAAACAGCGGCATCAGTAAAATCGCAATTAGGCCAGTAATAAAATTAAAAAGAATATAGGCCAGAGCAGTGCGTTTGGCAGCGGTGGTTGCCCCAATGGTGATGAGGGCGCTGGTTAGGGTGGTACCTATGGCCGCACCGACCACAACGGCTGCGCCTTGTTCGAGGTTGATGGCACCCGCATCAAAGGCGGTCAGGGTGGTTGCAATAGCCGCTGCTGAGGATTGCAGCAAGGTACTGAGTAACAAACCTAACAGCATAATAAATAGGTGCGCCCCGATGCCGCCGACTGGTAATGCCGCCAAATTAAACATGTCAGCACCATCAGTCATGCTTAGCTGCAAAGTACGCAAGCCTAGAAATAAAATTCCAAAGCCCGACAGCGATAAACCCAGATCGGCCCAGCGTCCCCGCCCGAGTAACTGTAGTAATGCACCGATACCAATGAGTGGCAAGGTATAAAAGCTAAGATTCACCTTGAGGGCTAATCCCGATACGATCCAGCTGGCTGCTGTGTTGCCCAGGCTGGCGCCAATGACCACTCCAATGGCTTGTACAAAGGGTATAAGACCAGCACTGACAAAACCAATCAACGTAATCGTTGTGGCTGTGGATGACTGCATCATAGCAGTTAAAACGGCACCTGAACCAAAGGCACGCCAAGGAGTGCCGGTAAAACGCACGAGTCCGCTTTTTAATGATTGTCCCGCAAAGGCGACCAGTCCTCGAGACAATAGCATCATGCCGATCAAAAATAAGCCAACACCCCCAATAAGTGGGAAAAGCACCTCAAACATAGGCATTCATGGGGTAAAATTAGGGACGGTTAAAGCTAGATTCTAGCAAAGTTGCTAGATCAATGGGTTTGAATCTGGCCTTAGGGGTTTATACGAGTTTTTTATTTTAGCTATTGAAAGGAACGAACGCTCGTTCTAGTATGAGTCATGAATACAAGTAATGGTCGTTTATTTTCTTGTGGGGGGAACAAGCAACAGAAGGTCTTGCAAACGGCCTTGTCATTGTTCAGCCAAAAGGGTTTTTTTAATACGTCTGTGCATGAGGTGGTTGCTCGAGCAGGGGTTTCAGTAGGTTTTATTTATCATCACTTCAAAGATAAACAGGGGGTTGCGCGCGCTTTATATGATTATTTATTACAGCGTATGAATACTTTATTAGATGAAATTGAATTGCAGCATAATTCTGCGCAGGCGCGTTGTAAGGCTGTTATCTATATGCTGTTCGAGTTGACCGAGACCGAGCCAGAAACGATGTCTTTTATTATTCATGCTCGTCACCAAGAGTTTTTGCCTCAGGAGAAACCCATTTGCTCGGCTTCAGCTTTTGTGCGTATGCGCCATTTTGTTAGTGAAGGGTTACAGGCAGGCGAGCTGGCTCCCATGAATTCAGCACTTGCTAGTGCTCTGATGTATGGGGCTGCCATCCGACTGTTATGTTTGCGTCTGGATGGTGTCTTAGAGGACCATCTTTCTTATTATTTTGAGCCACTTTGGGAACAGGTGTGGTCGCAGCTGAAAGCTGATTAAAAATATATCCATTCTTGTCTTGGAAAGGCTTCGCTGCAGCCAGAACGAATGTTCGTTCTAGCCGCTTTTAACAAAGGAGAAACCATGACACATCATATTGTTATTGTAGGTGGAGGGATTGGCGGTACGATGACTGCCAATCATTTGGCAACTAAGCTTTATCCCGAGATTCGCATGGGTAAAGTACGCATCACCATGCTTTCTAACTCACCTTGGCATTATTACAAACCTGCCTTTATGTACGTAGCGTTTGATCGTTTCTTCTTGGATGAATTGCGGCGACCGCAGCAAAGCTTGCTGCGGCCAGAGATAGACTTTCAGGTCGAAGAGGTTGTGCACTTTGATTTAAGCGAACAGCATTTAGAGTGCAAAAGCGGAAAGCGTATTGGTTATGATCATTTAGTCATTGCGACAGGGTGTGTTCCAGCGCCACACAAGATTGAAGGTTTAAAGGAAGCAGGTAATCATTTTTATCAATATAAACCCGCGCGAGCATTGGCTAAACAGCTAATGACCATCGAGAAAGGGCGTATTTTTATTACGGTAAGCTTCCCTAAAACACATAATGTTCCGCACCAGTGTGGTATTGCTCCTATTGAGACAACACTCATGCTGGATGATTTATTACGCCAGCGCGGGGTACGAGATCAAGTAGAGATTGTTTATACGTATCCTACAGTGTCACAATTATTGCGTAACTGTTTATTCATGCAAGAAGACACTTGCCAAGTATTGCCCCCTATTTTTGATGAAAGAGGAATCAAGTATCAGCACGGGTTTACATTGTCTCACGTGGATCCAGATAAGAAGGTTGCCTACAGTGAGGAGGGGGCCGAGGAAAATTTTGACATCCTAATGTCTACCCCGCCCATAGAAGCAGTTCAGGCAGTGCGTGATA
Source organism: Paenalcaligenes sp. (assembly GCA_035301625.1). Taxonomy (GTDB): domain Bacteria; phylum Pseudomonadota; class Gammaproteobacteria; order Burkholderiales; family Burkholderiaceae_B; genus Paenalcaligenes. Next base: position 8,314 of record DATGTW010000136.1, on the reverse strand, counting down.
TTGGTATTTCTCAAGCAGCAGATGATGAGGGATGGCTGCCTACGGATCATGAAACCATGCAAGTGTTGGGTGTGAATAATGTCTATGTAATTGGTGACACGGTAGATTTGCCTATTTCAAAGGCGGGTGGCTCCTGTCACAGTCAATCCCCTGTGTTAGTTAATAATATAGCCTCCGAGATTCGATTCGGGACAGTATGTGATGCTTATGACGGCCGCGTTGTAGCTATTGCACAGATGGGGCTCGAAAATGGGATGCCTCTTTGGTATGACTACAAGGATGATGTACAACCGACACCTCCTACTAAGATAGGCGGGTTGATGCGCAAGGGCTTCAATCGTGGAGCGTATTGGGCTGTTGCACGGGGTTTAATTTAATAAGGAGGAATGGGTAATGACACAATCTAATGATAATTATCTTTCTATAGATAAGGACGAGAGTTTGTCCGAAAACCTAGACAGCCTAATTAAAGATGATGCAACTTTGGTTGGTCTACAAGAACTGATTGATAAGCTCGAACCATTAATTGCTGGTGGGCGGTTGCATAAACTTGTTGATATTGCGTCTATAGCTGCTGATTTGGTAGATATGAGCGATAAATATATGGTGGAAAAGGTTGCCAAGGCAGGCGAGGATTTAGTCGGTGGAACTTGGGCTGTGGGTAATGCAGCTCGCATGGCGAGTACTCAGTTACGTGGTATGGAGCAAACACCTAGTCTAATTGGTTTGTTGCGCTTAGCACGTGAGCCAAATGTACGTCGCGGGCTGACATTTTTATTATTATTTGCCGCAGTAATAGGAAAAACGCATCATTATCAGGATTTGGATTATACTGCTGAATAAGCCTTAGTAAAAGTGGGCAGGCCTAGCCAGTAGCCGTAGGTCTGCCCTTTAACTATTCTTTGAATACCTCAGGCTTTTTGCTCACGCTTTTGCAAAGATTGCGTCAAGCGGTCAAGCAACATGGCCAAGATCACCACAGCAATACCTGCTACGAAACCGTCGCCAGGGCGTAGCCTCTGAATAGCACGCCATACTTCGCTACCTAAGCCATCAGCGCCAATCATGGCGGCAATGACGACCATGGAAAGTGCCAACATAATGGTTTGGTTAATCCCAGCCATAATGGTCGAGAGGGCCAAAGGCAATTGGACCTTGAATAACTTTTGGCGGCGCGATGAGCCATAGGCATCAGCAGCCTCAATAAGGTCCTCGGGAACCTGACGAATACCCAGAATGGTCAGACGAATAGCCGGTGGCATCGAGAAAATCACGGTTGCAAAAATAGCCGAAACCGAACCAATCCCAAAAAAGGGAATGGCAGGAATCAGGTACACAAAGGCTGGCATGGTCTGCATAAAATCCAACAAGGGCATGACCACGCGGTAAATGCGCTGTGATAAAGCTGCGACAATACCGACTGGGATGGCAATAATTACCGCTACAATGGTTGCTAAAACAACCAGGGTGAGGGTTTGAATGGTTGCCGTCCAAAGTCCCAAGTTCCAAATGAGTCCTAACCCCAGAACCGCACCTAATGCCAAGCGCCATGTTGAAACACGCCAGCACAAAGCTGCAAAAAGGGCAATGAACAGCCACTCGGGAATAAAAAGCAAAACATCATTGAGCAGGTCAATGCCGCCCTCAGTGATGCGAGCGATACCGCGTGTAATGCCCGAGTATTCACGAGTAAGAAAATTAAGCCCGTCTTCAATCCAACGGGACAGTGGGATTGCAGGAATCATATTCATGCCGGCACTCCTTCGGTTGTTTCTTCTTCATCAGCACCGTTGTTGTTTTCACCGGCTTTGGCGAGCTCTTCGAGAACAGCGCCTTTTACAATAACTCCTTTCAATTTACCCTCATCATCTATGACGCCTAAAGGCAAACTACGATCATCAAACAGACCAAATACTTCGTTCAATGGCTTTTCGGGATCAATGGTTGGGGGCTCTCTGTCAATATAGTCGGCGATGCTGTCAGCATCAGCACTCAGGGCCCGCTTTAGTTGTTGGGCAGATATCAAGCCAACCAGTGTGCGATCGCGTTCGAGCACAAACATAACATCAAGCTCGCTCTCGCGCATGCGACGAGCAGTATTGCGTGGGCCGTCATTAGGACGAGCCGTTGCGCGGACGGGGCGCATAGCGCTGCTAGCAGTCAAAACGCGAGTTTTATCTACCCCTTCGATAAATTTGGCTACATAATCGTCGGCAGGTGACGTGAGGATCTCTTCGGGGGTGCCGTCTTGGACGATTTCGCCATCCTTGAGCAGGATAATGCGATCACCGATATTAAGGGCTTCGTCCAAGTCGTGGGTAATAAAAATGGTAGTTTTTTGTGTGCGATATTGCAGCTCTTGGATTTCTTGCTGCATGTCTTTGCGAATCAGAGGATCGAGAGCGGAAAATGCCTCGTCCATGAGAAGCACACTGCCATCGGTGGCTAAAGCGCGCGCCAAGCCGACGCGTTGCTGCATCCCGCCAGAGAGCTGGTTGGGATAGGCATCTTCCCAACCTTCGAGCCCTACTTGTTTGAGAGCTTCAAGGGCAATTTTTTCACGCTCAGCTTTGGCCATATGCTGAATCTCGAGGCCAAATTGCGCGTTTTCTAATACGGTACGGTGTGGAAATAAGGCAAAGTTTTGGAACACCATGGAGAAGTATTTCCGGCGGCGTTCGAGCAATTTTTGATCCGAAAGCTTGGTGAGGTCTTCATCGTTGATTAGGATCTCGCCTTCGGTGGGCTCAACCAAACGATTGAGACAGCGAATCAAGGTAGATTTACCTGAACCGGATAACCCCATAATCACTAGCAGTTCGCCATCATACACATCAAAATTAATATTCGACAGCGCTAAGGTTTGCCCGGTTTTAGAAAAAATCTCTTGGCGTCCCATCCCTTGGTTGCGGAGCCTGATGCCTTGCCTGGGTTGGTTACCAAAGACTTTACTGAGGTTACGGACTTTTATTTTTATCCGTCGGTCGGAAGTCATGAAAGTATCATCTATAAAAAAGTTAAAGGATGCGACCGCGTGAAAACATCACGCAGCGCATCCCAAATAAGTCGCTATGACTCAAGAGTCAGGTTCGGGTGTGAATTACTGCCCGAGCCATTCCTTGACGCGATCTTCATTGTCAGCCAGCCACTTTTTAGCGTTTTCGTAGGGGTCGCTGCCAGGCTCTTCGTTGAGTAGCATGACCTCTTCCATGTCATCTGGGGTCCACTCGAAACGTTCTAAAATTGCGTAGGCTTCGGGGTTGTCTTCTGCGAGGCCCTTGCGAGCAATGGTATGGATCTGTTCTGCGCCACCGTATACACCCTCGGGGTCATCCAGATATTTGAGATCCCAGCGTGCAAACTTCCAGTGTGGCGTCCAGGCGGTGACTACGATGGGTTCATCGTTATTCACAGCGTTAGCTAGTGCGGCTGTCATGGTGGCATCACTGCCATCACGTAGACGCAGATTCAGGTCGTATTCTTCGACCACGTCCTCGGTTAGTCCTTGTAGGCCTGCACCGGGGTCAATACCAATAATTTCGTTATTAAAAAGGTCGGCTGAATCGTTGAGCTCGGTAATGGAATCAACTTCGACGTAGGTGGGAACAGCTAAACCAAGTTTAGTGCCATCCAGGTTAACGCCGGCATCGACGATATCGTCTTTGAGTCGCTCGTAGTATTCTTCGTGGGTGGTGGGTAACCAGGCAGCAAGGGTGGCATCGGCATCACCCGAAGCAACTGCTTGCCACATGGCTGCTGCTGAGAGGGCGCTGGTCTTGACATCAAAACCGGCCTCTTCGAGCAAGGCGCGCATCACGTTGGTAGATGCTACCTCAGAGGACCATTCGACATAAGCCAGATGCACGGTACCTTTGCTGTCGTCTTCAGCAACGGCTTGGGCGCCGACCATGAGACTGAGACTGGCAAAAGCGGTCACAGTCAGACGTCTAAAGTTGCGCCAGAAAGGATTAGTGTGCTGCATAATTTGTCCTGTAATGATTAGTTATCAAATGATTTCAAGTCCAACCTTAACACGACGTGAACAAGAAAAAAAGGCCGTTGCCGTCCAAGAGGCAAAGGCCTGGTTACAAATGAGTCTTTGTATATCAAGAGGGTAGGGATGATCTTAAGATATTGTAACTAAGTTTTCCGTTATTATTCTTAACCATTGGGTTAAGTAGCGCGTTCCCAGTGTAAGAGGGCTCGTTTATTTTGTAATCCACCGGAATATCCACCCAGCCCGCCAGATTTTGCAACTACACGGTGGCAGGGGATCAAAATAGAAAAAGGATTTTTACCGCAGGCCGAAGCAACGGCGCGCACAGCGTCGGGGCGCTCGCAGCGCTGTGCTAATTCGGTATAGGTGATGGTTTGTCCAGCAGGAATGGTGCACAGTGTACTCCAGACCTTTTTTTGTAATGCTGTGCCGGGGAGCTGTTCAGGATCGATCGGGATAGGATCTGTTTGATAGGGGTTCGAGAAGTATTGTTCAAGCCAATGCACTGCAGCGTTAAAATAGGCGCGTTCGGTCTCGCTTTGCGCGGGGTGGGCAGTGGGTACGTGCAAGGCTGACAGTTGCTCTGCGGCCGAAGCAAAATAAGCAGCGTGGAGTGCATGCTTATGTGCTTGTAGTCGCACTAACCCCAAAGGACTGGCGTAGTCTAGATAATATAGAATAGGTTGGGCGTGGTTCATGGGTTTGCTCGCGCAGCCATGGGCAGGCATCTAATAACTATTCACTAATCGTACCACCACTAGTGGGTGCAATCATAGGCCGAGGTCTATTAATATGCTGGAAACTGCTCTTGTTGCTGCTCGTGATCGAGCGCGTTTAACAGAAATAGCAAGCATTTTATTTCGTTTTGGAGTGGATGGTCTTGTCAAGCAATTAGGGTTGCGCAAGCTCATTCCTCACGGTCAGAAACAAGCCCAAGAGGCACGCCAAGAAACATCACTGCCTGAACGTTTGCGCATGGCTCTAGAGGAACTTGGTCCGACATTTATCAAGCTGGGCCAGATTTTGGCGACACGCCATGATTTATTGTCGCCCGAATGGACGACCGAACTGGCCAAGCTACATAATCATGTGAACCCCTTGCCTTGGAAAACAGTGCTCGCAGAGTTTGAGCAGCGAGTGGGTGCAACCCCAGATGAGGTTTTTGCCTATTTTGATAAAGAACCTTTGGCTGCGGCCTCCATCGCCCAAGTATATAGAGCGCGGTTGGATGGTGGCCAAGAGGTGGTGGTCAAGATTCAGCGCCCTCATCTTGAGCAAACTATCGATGCTGATCTACGTCTGTTGGGACATATTGCTCATCTGCTGCAAGAAAATAGCAGTCAATGGGCGCGCTTTAAACCAGTGAATATCGTCGAGTATTTGGCACGCTCTATGCGTCATGAGCTCGACTTTAATAACGAGGGGCGTAATTGTGAACGTATTGGTGCGCAATTCGCCGATGATCCCACTGTTGTTATTCCAAAGATCTATTGGCAATGGAGTAACCGCTATGTATTGGTACAAGAATACATTGCCGGCTGGGAGCCCACCAGTGCAGAAGATCTGAGGAATCACGGTGTGGATCCCGACCTGGTTGCACAACACGGCGCCCAAGCCATGCTAAAGATGATCCTCGAAGAGGGCGAATATCACGCCGATCCCCATCCGGGCAATTTACTGGCGATGAGTGAAAATCGCGTTGGTTTTATTGATTTTGGCATGATTGGAAGGCTATCGCAGAAACGTAAAAAGCAACTGCTCGTGTTGTTGCGCGCTATACAGTCTGGTCAAACAGAGGGGGTCACAGCCATGTTGCTAGAGTGGTCTTCTTCGTTTGATGCCGATCCGGTAGAAATATCCTTGGCGGTTGAGCGCTTCCTTACTGAACATCGCTTGCCTCCTTTGCGCATCAGCCGTGTATTGACAGATTTTATGGCGCTGGCGCGCCAATTAAGGATTACGCTGCCTTCGGATTTAAGCCTGCTATTCAAAACTTTTATGACAGCCGACGGCGTGCTCAAAAGCATTTCCCAAGAAATCGATTTGATTGCTTTGGCACAGCCGATGATAGAAGAGCAGTTGCGTGCCTATTATTCCCCTCAGGAAATGCGTACACGCGCTTTATATGTCACCTCTGAACTATATGATTTAGCCGGTGAGGCTCCCGGCTTTGTACGCTTGTTGATGCATCGAATCCGGCACGGTCGTATTGGCGTAGATGTTGATTTCCACCACATTGAACAGCTCAACGATGCCTTGGAACGGGCAGCTGCTCGTTTATGTGTGGCATTGGTGACTGCTGCTTTTGCGTTAGGGCTGGCGCCACATTTGATGGATTTGGGGCCGGTCTTATGGGGGATGCCATTATTTGTATGGTTGGGTTTGGGGGCAACCTTATCGGGTAGCCTTCTGCTGCTATTTTGGTTGTTTAAAAGATGATAGTAATCATACAAAAAACAGCCAGATACCTCTGAAAATTGATATTCTAAAAAGGTTGTACACAGCCCTTAAAAGAGCCATGGAAAACCCTTTTCATGGGGATAACCCGATTGTATTTTGTCACAATTATTGGCATAGTCACGATTCCTGAACTGCATGGAGATCCCATGCGGTAATCACGAACTAGTTTAGCCTGTTATCAAGGTTAACTATCCAAAGCTTTCGCTCGAGGAGACTTTTTTATGCGATTTAAGAAATGGTTTACCGGTGTTGCCGCGGCTGCAATGTTGGCTGTAGCGGGCCCGGCTTTAGCCCAAAAAACCCAGTTTATTAATATCCTCACTGGCGGTCAGAGTGGGGTGTTTTACCCACTGGGGGTCGCCATGGCACAAATGTATGCCGAGGATATTCCCAATGTGCGCTCTACGGCTCAGGTAACTAAAGCTTCTGCAGAAAACATGAACCTCTTGCAGGCCGGTCGCGGTGAGTTGGCTTGGTCCTTAGCGGATTCCGTATCCGATGCCTGGGAAGGCAATGAAGACGCTGGTTTTAAGAGCAAACTAGACAAATTACGTGGTGTGACACGCACCTATAATAATTTCATCCAAATTGTTGCCAATGCAGATTCCGGCATCAAGACGCTTGAGGATCTCAAGGGCAAACGCATCTCTGTAGGTGCTGCTCGTTCAGGTACCGAGCTTAATGCACGTGCCATTTTCAAAGCTGCTGACATGAGCTATGACGATTTCGACAAGGTTGAATACCTCTCTTTTGGCGAGTCTGTCGAGCTGATGAAGAATCGTCAGATTGATGCTACCTTGCAATCTGCTGGGTTAGGGGTTTCTTCCATTCGTGATCTGGCAACAGCGATTGATATCGAGGTCATCACAATTCCTGCTGAGATCGTTGAAAATGTGGGTAGCCCTGCCTATATCCCTGCTACCATCCCTGCAGGTACATACGATGGGCAGGACACCGATATTCCTACCGCTGCAATCCCCAACTTCTTGGTAACACATGAGGATGTTCCCGAGGAAATTGTCTATGAAATGACCAAGGTCTTTTATGACAACCTGGATTCTTTGCAATCGACACACAATGTGATTAAAACGGTAGATATTGAAAACGCACTCGAAGGGATGCCCGTACCGGTACACCCCGGCGCAGAGCGTTACTTTAAAGAAGTAGGCGTTATTCAGGATTAATCCTCGCGCCAACAGCCAACGCCGCCCGCACTGGACACCCCAGAGCGGGGCGGTGTGTGCTATTAAATGACCCTGCGGCAGGATGTTGACCCATCGCTTGTTGCCGCATTCTGTTCGGAATCATGTTATGAGCTTGTTAGAAGAACGTCCGGTGGTTGATTTACCCAAAGCAATTTTTTGGGTTGCCGTTATTTTTTCGTCGTACCAGATATACACTGCCGCTTTTAGCCCCATGTCCAGCCAGGTCATTCGGGCCATTCACGTGGGCTTTGTTATTTGGTTGGTGTATCTGTTGCATCCCAATTTTTTTGGTCGTCGCATCCCATGGTTGGGGTGGACGCTTGGGGTGATTGGTTTTGTAATTAGTTTTTATCACTGGGTGTTTGAGTCCGATTTAACTGCGCGTGCAGGTGAGATGACGGACGCGGATATGGTGATTGGAATTATCACCATCATTTTGGTTTTTGACGTTACGCGCAGGATGATGGGGTGGGCGCTGCCCATTATTTGCGGTCTGTTTTTGCTTTATGGCTTGTTTGGCGAATATGTACCTGGGCCATTCATGCACCGAGGTTACGGTTTTGACCAGATCGTCAGTACGCTGGCTTTTGGTACCGAAGGGATTTATGGTACCCCGGTTTATGTATCAGCGACCTATATTTTCTTATTTATT
>DATGTW010000135.1:0-13836 GCA_035301625.1 Paenalcaligenes sp. | reverse complement strand
GGGAAAACAATTCTTTTTTAATTAGAGCAAAAGGGTGTTCTTATGACACGCATGATTCAATGTGTAAAGCTAAAAAAAGAAGCTCCAGGCCTGGACTTCCCTCCCTACCCCGGTGAATTGGGTGAGCGCATTTGGCGCTCTGTTTCCAAAGAAGCATGGGAAAACTGGGTCGCGATTCAAACCCGCCTGGTCAATGAGAATATGCTCAATCTGGCCGATCCGAGAGCACGGACCTATCTAGCCGAACAAATGGAACTATATTTTTTCCAAGATGCGGACATTGAAGCCCAAGGCTTTGTCCCACCCAGTGAGTAACCCAGGCGCATACCCATACTAAACCAAAAACCGTAGGGGGGCATGTATGACATGCCCCCTGCTATTTGTACTCAGGATTCGTAATCATCCTCAGAGATGTCCTCGTCCTTGCCCAAGGCGGTACGAATAATATAGCGCAATCCAGCATGGCGGACATCATCACCACGCACCATATAGATGACGCGTTCCGCCATGTTTTTAGCATGATCCCCGATGCGCTCTAACGCCCGTGCGATGAAAATCAAATCGATGGACCTGGAAATTGTCCGCGGATCTTCGATCATATAAGTAATGATGTGACGCAAAGACCCCTTCCAGCCCTCGTTGACCTCTTTATCGCTACGGACAATTTCAGCTGCTAATACGACGTCTTGGCGCGCAAAAGCATCTAATGCTCGGTTAATCATGTTGACCACCGAAGTGCTCATGTGACGTAGCTCAACCACAGGCTCATAGCCTGAATCCGAATCATGGATACGGCGTGCCATTTTGGCAATACGTTCGGCCTCGTCACCACAGCGTTCTAGATCAGTGAGCATTTTAGAAACCGATAGCAACATGCGCAAATCTATAGCTGTAGGCTGGTTGCGGGCGATGAGATTAGTAATGCGTTCATCGATTTCGACCTCGAGCTTATCAACTTGTTGCTCGCGCTCAAGCACACGATCAACAAAATCCATATCGCCACTAAACAAGGCCTCGGTTGATTGCTTGACCATGGCTTCAACCACACCGCCCATTTCGAGAAACATAGAGCGCGTCGTTTCTAAATCTGCATGAAATTGCTTATTAGTATGCTCGAACATATCGGTGCCCATCTGCTAAAAATTAAAGTTGAGGATAAATAGTAGCATGGGATTATGACGCTGAGATGACGCCCTGCTGTGTTGCCACTAAAGCTATGGTCGCTTTATGAAGAGCAAAAATACCGCAACACACCACCCCGGCTATATCATTTATTTGTTGTTCTAATTGCAAGGGGTTTTCGATTTTCAAATCGTGCACATCAAGGATTACCCCACCGTTATCAGTCACAAAACCAGTACGCTCAACGACGCGCCCACCTAGGGATTCAAGAGCCCGTGTCACACTCGCACGTGCCATGGGTAAGACCTCGATCGGCAAGGGAAAATCACCCAACTGCTGAACCTGTTTGCTATGGTCCACAATACACAAAAAATTATCGGCCACGGATGCGACAATTTTTTCGCGAGTCAGTGCACCCCCACCGCCTTTAATCATTTGTCCCTGCTGATTGATTTCATCGGCCCCATCGATATACCACTGCAGGGCTCGCACCTCATTTAGCTCAAAGACCTTGACCCCGTGCTTTTGTAAACGTTCTGTCGTACGCTCAGAGCTGGATACAGCCCCTTTAAATTGTTGTTTGTGTTGGGCCAACAAATCAATAAATATATCTACTGTGGAACCAGTACCGACCCCTAAAATAGCCTCGGATTCAAGTTTATCAACTATGAACTCAACAGCCGCTTGGGCGACTTGTTCTTTTAACTCATCTTGTGTGTATGTCATGATGAACCTTGCAAGAAAAAACGAACTAAAACTAGAGCTGCGACTTATAAGCTTGCGCTAAATGTTGATACCAGCGCCCCCCTACTGGCCCGCTAATTTTTAATAAAGAACGTTGTAATCGGCGTAAATTATTTTTACGTTGGGCAAAGCTCAGCTGACGACAACGCCGCGCCCGATCAAAATCAATTAGCCACACCGCCTGCTCAGCATCTAATAAAATGTTAAAAGCATTGAGATCGGCATGAAAGACCCCAGCATCATGCATTTTTTTAATTGCTCGCGCTACCGGTCGAGGCGAGACTTGATTTAATGTACTAGCCAGAGTACGCGCCCCAAGTACGCGCTCGGTGGCCAACGCGGCACGATAATAAAAGCCATGCCTGTGCCAACTGGCCCAAATAGGTTCAGGTACAGGTACCTCAAGATCATAGAGGTAACGCATTACCTCGAACTCGGCCCAAGAACGTGTTTTTTGTTCTCCTAGCCAAAGATACTGGTCATGCAAGAGCCGCGCAACCATCCCGCCCCGTCGATAGTAGCGCAACACTGCCTGTTGCCCCAGAGGTAGCTGCACGAACCATGCAGCCTGACGCCCACCTTGGGTCACCGGCTGTGCCTGCAATGCTGGCTCAGTAGGCGATAAGTACTTGGGCGTAGGGATATCATGAGGAAAAAAGGCTCTCATATACCGCACACCCCAATGCGTTTTCTGGACGGTAGCTATGCGAGACTGACTCATCGGACAGAACTAAACATTAAAAAAGTAATCCCTAGCAAAGTCAGACCAAAGATGAACCGCAGACGTGACTCGGCCAACCTATAAGCAATGCGTACTCCTAAAGGAACCATTAACAAACTGCCCACTGCTAAGGGCACACCTGCCGAGGCATGCACCTGCCCGTGATAAGCATAGGTCAGCATGGCTACAATAATGCCAGGCACGATCATGGTCAGACCCAATGCTTGCGCACGAAATTGGGAAAAGCCAAAAACAGTTGTCAGCAATGGCACGACGACCACAGACCCCCCTACCGCAAAAATACCTCCTGCGGTACCGGATAGCATGCCTACCAACATAAAATGATAACCTGAATAAGCATCCACTGGGTTACCGTCGTTAGCACCCGCACCATGATTATCTGAGCCTTTTACGGTTTTTCCAACGCGCTTTATGCCATATTTGCTTTGATAAAAATAATATAGAGCCAGACAAAATATAAAGCCGGCATAAATATGCTGCAGCATGATGGGATCCAGGCCAAGGGCTACCTTGGCCCCAAACCAAGTAAACACTACCGAAGTACTGGCACCGGCCGATGCTTGGCGCCACGGTATGGGTGCCATTTTGTGGTAGTTATAAAGCGTCAGCAATACAGCAGGCAACACCATCAACAGAGCCGAACCTTGGGCGGCTTGTTGTTCAAAGCCCATCGCCAAGACTAAAAACGGAATGGCTAATAACCCCCCACCAATGCCAACCACACCCCCCAAAAAGCCAATCACGGCCCCCGCTGCCAGTAGCAGCGCAACAGTTGCCACTAAATCCACTTAACGACTCCCCTGCTCGCGAATAAAAGCAATGGCCTGATCGACGCGCTGTACGGCGACAATCTCTAATCCATCGATAGCGGTTTTAGGGGCATTTGCACGCGGGATCACAGCCTGTTTAAAGCCTAACTTAGCGGCCTCGCGCAGGCGTTCTTGACCGCGCGGTGCCGGACGAATCTCGCCCGCCAAACCGACCTCACCGAACACCATTAACCCCCGAGGCAATGCGCGATCGGTCAAAGACGATACGATAGCAAACAAAACGGCCAAATCAGCAGCAGGCTCGCTAATACGCACCCCACCTACAGCATTAATAAATACATCTTGGTCAAAACTGGCCACCCCGGCATGGCGATGCAATACCGCGAGCAGCATGGCCAACCGACTGGATTCCAATCCTACGGATAAACGCCGAGGATTAGGCACATGAGCCGTATCGACCAAAGCCTGTATTTCCACCAGCAAAGGACGCGTCCCCTCTAATGTTGCAACCACACAACTGCCCGGGACCTGCTCGGTGTGACGCGATAAAAACAAGGCCGATGGATTATTAACCCCACGCAACCCCTTGTCTGTCATGGCAAAGACGCCCAACTCGTTAATCGCCCCAAAGCGGTTCTTGATAGCGCGTATCAATCTAAATGACGAGTGAGTGTCACCCTCGAAATACAACACCGTATCCACAATATGCTCGAGCACACGCGGGCCTGCCAATGCACCATCTTTGGTCACATGACCGATAAACACCATCGTCATTCCGTATTGTTTGGCGATACGGGTGAGCTGCGCGGCGCACTCACGCACCTGCGATACCGAGCCCGGAGCCGCAGTAAGCTGGCTGGAATACAAGGTCTGAATAGAGTCAATGATCACCACCTCAGGGCGGCGTTCTTTTAAGGTGGCGATAATATGCTCAAGGCGGATTTCCGCCTGCAAATGCACATGCTCGGTAGGCAGTGCCAGACGCTGCGCACGCAATGCCACCTGCTGGGCGGATTCCTCGCCCGTGACATAGAGCACAGGCCATTGGCTGGCCATACTACTGACTGTTTGCAAAAGCAGAGTCGACTTGCCAACCCCTGGATCACCCCCAATTAAAATGACGCCGCCGGCTACCATCCCACCCCCCAGCGCCCGATCAAGCTCGGGCAAACCGGTTAACCGCCGCTGAACCTCTTGGGCCTGAATTTGTGCCAGATTTTGTACCTCGCTGGTACCTGCCAAAGCAGCAAAACGGTGACTATCCGTGTCTGCAGGTTCTGGCTGCTGCTCTTCGATAGTGTTCCATTCGCCGCACTGCGGACAACGCCCCTCCCAACGGGGCAACTGTGCACCGCACTCGGTGCAAACAAAAATACTGCGTTGTTTTCTTTTGAGGGATTGCTGTGACATAAAATAACTGCTCTAAAAATTAACGACCAGCCAATGAGCCCCCGCCGTCCACCCCGAGCTCTTGGCCAGTGATATAACGTGCTTCGTCAGCCAGAAAAAAGAGCACTGCATGAGCAACCTCATCAGGTTGGGCAAAGCGGCCCATAGGGATCGAAGACAATGCCTTGCGCTCAGTATCACTGCCCTCTGGGTGACCTTTGCGAAACAAAATGGTCTCTGTGGGGCCTGGGGATACTGCATTTACTGTAATCCCGTAGGGTGCCAACTCGAGCGCCCAAGAATACGTACAGCCTAATAATGCGCTTTTAGCTGCACTGTAACTGGTGCGGTCATAGGCCCCGTGAACCACCCGACTGCAAATATTAACGATGCGGCCGGCTTGGCGGGCTTTCATCGCGGGGATAAACGCCTGCGTTACTTGGACTGCTGCGCGCACATTTAAATCATACACATCATATAAGGCAGCAAGTTCGACCTCGCCCAAGGGCTGCGGACGCACCATACCGACGTTGTTTATGATGGCATCCACGGGGTATTTTTCCCGAATAACGCGTAACACCTCTTCGGTCTCGCCAGCATCAGCCAAGTCACAGCCGTATAAATAGCCTGGGAAATCTATATCCTGTGTATTGCGGGCAATGCCCACGACATGCGCCCCCCGATCAGCTAACTGCTGACTAATTGCCCAGCCGATTCCTTTAGTCGCGCCTGTCACCAAGACACATTTATTTTTCATCGTTATCCTCCTGACGGGTAGTATTGCTAAACTCAACAACACGTGGTACACGGGCAGTCACGGCAGTTACCAGCTCGTAACCAATCGTGCCCGCAGATTGGGCTACCTCATCTACCGAAGGCCCACCTGCCCCCCACAATATCACCTGACTACCGACCCCCGCATCAGGCAAATCAGTAATGTCGACGGTAAGCATATCCATGGATACCCGACCCACCAAACGTGTGCGTTGTCCATCCACAGTCGCTGGAGTCCCAGAAGGTGCATGGCGAGGATAGCCATCGGCATAACCACATGCGACTACGCCAACTCGTAACGTCCGTTCGGCTTCAAAGATATGACCATAACCTACCCCATCACCGGCCTGCACGTGTTGTACACCGATAATTTCCGCAGATAATGTCTGTGCTGGGCGTAAATCAAAATCAGCCGCAGACTGTGTTTCAAAAGGTGATGCACCGTATAAACAAATCCCAGGCCGCACCCATTGTTCGATAGCAGGTAGATGTGATTGCAGCCCTGTTTGCAAAGTAGCCGCTGAGTTACACACACTAAAAGGGGCTACCGGGGCGGGATTTAATTGTTGAAAACGCTCGATCTGGGCCAGGGTATCAGCCTCGGAACTGTCAGCGCGCGAAAAGTGCGTCATCGCCCCCAGAAAACGCAGCACGCCCTGCTGTTGCAATGCACGTATTTCACGCCATGCCGCATCTACAGCGGACCCAGCAAACCCCAGACGATGCATCCCTGTATTAATTTTTAGATACGCACTGATGGGTTGAGGTGGCTGCAACTGATATAAAGCCTGCAATTGTGACGCATCATGCACTACAATGCTCAGGTTATGGCGCGTTACCAAATCAAGATCGTCAGCACTAAAGAAACCCTCTAATAGCAAAATGGGTTTGTCCCAACCTAATTCGCGGCAGCGTATGGCCTCGTTAAAATCCAACATCGCCAAGCCATCCGCTTGGGCAAAAGCCTGAACACCCAAATCGATACCGTGACCATATGCATTGGCCTTGATCACGGCCCAAATATGGGGTGCTGGCCGCTGCAATCGTGTGCTCGCCTCTGTGAGGCGCTGGCGCACCACCGCCAAATTATGCGTGAGTGCCGCAGACGATAGCAATAACTGTATTGGTCGTGGCATTGCATCCCTCAGTTTTGTTTAATTCGTTATTATTACGTAGTTTATACACTTTAGCAGAAACCCGTACCCCGACCGCTATGCCTGTTGATCATTACGAGAACTTTCCTGTCGCCTCAATATTGCTGCCCAAGCGGCTGCGCCTCCCCGTACAGCACATTTATCGTTTTGCCCGCTGTGCGGACGATGTTGCCGACGAGGGTGAACACAGTGACCAATGGCGGCTTGATGAGTTAGCACTTTATGCGCAACAACTGGATCTCATCCAGCAGCAACGTTTAAAACAGGACGGCCTAAGCCGTTTGCGCCCTATCTTTGGTCCGCTAGCCGAGGTCATTACTGCCTATGATTTACCACTAAAACCTTTTCATGATCTACTCTCGGCGTTCCAGCAAGACGTCCATACCAAGCGCTACCAAGATTACACAGATCTGTTGAATTATTGCACACGTTCGGCGGATCCAGTGGGCCGTATCCTTTTACATCTGTACGAAGAAAACCGTCCGGATAGCTTGACCATGTCAGATGCCGTTTGCACGGGGCTGCAGCTCACTAACTTTTGGCAAGATGTCGCCATCGATTGGCATAAAGACCGTGTCTACATCCCTCAGCAAGAATTACAGCGCTTTAATGTCAATGAAAGCGATATTGCTCAGGCGGTTGCAGGTCAATCTTTTAACTCTGCGCAGCAACAAGCCTGGCGAGCGCTCATGCAGGCCCAAGTATCCCGAGCACGCGAGCTCTTAAATGCAGGCAAACCTCTGTGCCGTCGGCTACCAGGGCGGATCAATTTAGAACTACGCCTCATTATCCAAGGGGGATTACGCATCCTGGAGAAGCTCGAACGAGTACAATTCGATGTCTTCACACAGCGTCCCATTATAAAAAAACAAGATAGCCTGCTATTATTTGTGCGAGCCTTACGCAACTAAACGATAACCAATATGACACCAGACGAATATTGCCAAGACAAAGCCGCCCGTAGTGGCTCTAGTTTTTACTATGCTTTTTTGTTTTTGCCCCCAGAACGGCGACGGGCAATCACTGCCTTGTACGCTTTTTGTCGCGAGGTCGATGATGTGGTTGATGAAACCTCTGAGCCTTCTGTCGCTCGTATGAAGCTCGTCTGGTGGCGCGAGCAGCTGGATGCACTTTTCCAAGGCGAGCCCCCCATTCATCCCGTCCTTAAAGCGCTTGCCCCTCATATTGAAAACTATGACCTACGCTATGAAGAGCTGCTAGCCGTTATTGATGGTATGGAAATGGATCTGGATCAATCCCGCTATGAACGCTGGACTGATTTGGAAAAATATTGCTGGCATGTAGCCAGTGTAGTGGGCATTTTATCTGCCAAAATATTTGGCCAAACACAGGCGCAGACCACCGACTATGCCGTGCAATTAGGATTGGCCTTTCAAATGACCAATATTATTCGTGATGTGGGTGATGACGCCCGACGCGGTCGCATTTACCTGCCTTTAGAAGAATTAGATCGCTTTGAGGTTCGCCCCCAAGAAATACTCAACGGTCAATACAACGAGCGTTTTATCGCTTTGATGCGTCACCAAAGCGAGCGGGCACATGAATTCTACCGTTTGGCTGCGCAAACCCTACCCTCAGTCGATCGTCGTACACAACGTCCAGGCCTGCTCATGGCCGCTATTTATCACACCCTTTTACAGGAAATTGACCGCGACAACTGGGATGTACTCGATAAACGCATCAGCCTCACTCCTATACGCAAATTTTGGTTAGCCTGGAAAAACTGGGTGACCAACGGTGGCTCATTTCTTAAATCTGTGCGCTCATGAATCGAATTGCGGTTATTGGGGCGGGCTGGGCGGGTGTGGCCTGTGCTTGGCAACTGACGCGCCAAGGCTTTGATGTCACTGTCTTTGAAAGCGGTCCCACCCTTGGGGGGCGTGCACGCCGTGTACATGCCCCTTGGGGGCAAGTCGACAATGGCCAACATTTGCTTATTGGTGCCTATAACCAGACACTGCAGTTAATGACCGCCTTGGGCTTGGATCCTAAAGAACGTTTTTATAGACAAGACCTACGCTTCCAAAGCCTCGATCAACAGTTTAATTTTGGCTACTGGGACCTGCCAGCCCCTTGGCATCAGTTAGGGGTGGCGTTAGGGGGTCGAGGACTTGATTGGCGAGACAAGCTCGCCTTGCTACGGCTAATGCGCCAATTAAAAAAGCAAGGCTGGCGCACCCCTACCGGTCAAACCGTGGCCCAACTGTTGCAGCAATCCAGCCAAAGCAAATTATTGATTGAGAGGCTTTGGCAACCCTTGTGTATTGCAGCCCTCAACACCCCTATTGATGATGCTTGCGCACATATTTTTGCCGCTGTACTGCGCGATAGCTTGGGCGCGGGGCGCGATAGCAGCCAATTATTGATCCCCTTAAAAGATATGAGCCAGCTGTGGGTCCAAGAAGCACTCAAAGACATTAACTACCACACCGGTACCCCGATACAACGATTACAGTACGATGAAAATCAGCGGCTATGGTTGTATGGTCAAAAAAACCATACAGCATTAGTAGCGCCCTTTGACCATTGTGTGATTGCCACCCAGGTGCCACCGGCAATGCGCTTATTACAAAGCCTAACGGCCACCACACCACCCCAGCAAGAGGTACTGAATGCTCTTGGGGAAATTCGCTTTAATCCTATTGCTACGCTATACCTACAGCCTGAATTTCCTTGGACATTGCCCACTCCTATGAGTCTGCTTTTTGAAAACCGCGAGCATTTGCACTATGGACAATGGGTATTTAACCACGCTGCATTACCCAATAGTTTCGCTAAACATACTATTAGCGTGGTGATTAGTGATGCCGCACCGCTACGGGCCTACCCTAAAGAACAGGTCACTGATGCATTGATTCAACAACTGAAAATGCAACTGCCTGACTCTAAGCATCCGCTGCCCCCTATTATCGATAGCATGCTCATCACAGAACAGCGAGCGACCTTTTGGGCCGTACCCCAACTAAAAAGACCAAAGGCTAAAAGCCCTTGGCCAGGTATTTATTTCGCAGCTGACTGGGTAGATTCAGACTACCCTGCGGTATTAGAGGGGGCTGTGCGCTCTGGATTACATACTGCGCAGTTGATTTCTCGTTCTGCCGCTACTTAACGCTTAGAGATACTCAAAAGTCAGAAAAAACTGCCTGCTCAAAGTGATGAGCAGGCAGTCATTAAACATCAGTAACTATCATCAATCAGCACTATCATGCGCTTTATGTGTCCAATAATGCATGTGCCTCGATATAGTCACGTACAGCTTGGGGCTCGGCATCAACCACGGTCACATGCTGCGGCAAGTCGAGCAGCTGTTGTAAATGACGTGGCACGGGGGCTGGCTCGCCAATGGCTTCTTGGATTGTTTCACCAAATTTAGCTGGCAGCGCAGTTTCGAGCACCAACATGGGAATGTCCGCATTGCGGTACTGCTGGCCCACAAACACCCCATCCGCGGTATGCGGATCAATGAGCACATCGAACTCTTCATGCACCTGACGGATGGTTTTCAAGCGATCTTCGTGGGTACTCTTGCCGCTACGGAAACCATAGTGTTCGGTTAACTGCGCACGCAAAGCGCTGAGATCAAAATAACCTTTGGTATCAAGCTCGCGCCACAGGCGATTGACCTGCCCCGCATCACGACCGACTAAATCATAAACAAAGCGCTCAAAATTGGAGGCCTTGGAGATATCCATGGAGGGACTGGAGGTCGCATAGGTTTGATGCGAACGACGTGGCTGGTAAATCCCGGTACGGAAAAACTCATCCAGCACGTCATTTTCATTCGTAGCCAAAATCAACTCGTGAATGGGCAGCCCCATTTGGCGTGCAATATGCCCCGCCAAAATATTACCAAAATTACCTGTAGGCACCGCAAATGATACCGGCTGCATGGGCTGGGTGCTGATGCGCAACCACCCCCAAAAGTAATACACCACCTGAGCGGCAATACGCGCCCAATTAATGGAATTCACAGCCCCTAAACGCATCCGCTGTTTGAAAGCCAAATCACCAGACAAATGCTTGACGATGTCCTGACAATCATCAAACACACCTCGCACCGCCAGATTGTGAATATTTTTATCACGCAAAGTGTACATCTGAGCCCGTTGAAATTGGCTCATCCGACCATCAGGTGACAACATGAAAACATTGATGCGATTTTTGCCGCGTAGCGCGTATTCGGCAGCCGATCCGGTATCTCCGGAAGTCGCACCGAGAATATTCAAAGTACGATCAGTACGCTCAAGCTGATATTCAAAGATCTGGCCCAAAAACTGCATGGCCATATCTTTAAAAGCCAACGTTGGCCCTTGAGACAATCCGAGCAACGACAAACCATCACCCAACGGTTTGACAGGCACCATATCACGGCCGCTATACAACGCTGGATCGTAGGCTGCCTGACACAAACGCGCTAGGTCAGCACGCGGGACATCAGTAATATACAGAGCCAGAATCTCGAGTGCTAAATCGGCATAAGACAGATTGCGCCAATGCTCGAGTGTGGCCTCGCTGACTCGTGGGTAGTGCTCGGGGATGGCTAGCCCACCATCAGGTGCTAACCCCTCGAGTAAAATATGACCAAAGGTTTGCGGGGTCATTCCCCCGCGTGTCGAGATGTACTTCATTACAAATGCTCCACCCGTAAGCGCGTCAGGTTAGAACGCACAAAGTCTAATCGACGTATTTGCTCGGTCGCCAAATCAATCGCCCCTTCTTGAGCTTGGTGCGTCAAGAAAATAATATCGGTTTCGCCGCCTACTGCGGACTCTTGGAACATGGACTCAATAGAAATATCCGCATCAGCCAAAATACGTGCCACATCAGCCAACACCCCTGGGCGGTCCTCGACCAGCAAACGCAAATAATAAGAAGACAGTACCTGCGACATCGGCAAAACAGGCGTATCAGCCATGGCATCCTGCTGAAACGCCAAATATGGTACGCGATGTACGTGATCAGCGCTCATCAAGCGTGCCACATCGACCAAATCCGCCACCACAGCGGATGCAGTGGGCAGCTCGCCAGCGCCAGGGCCATAATACACGGTAGAGCCCACCGCATCCCCGTGGACCATGACTGCATTCATAGCGCCCTGCACATTTGCCAACATGCTTTCATTGGGAACCAAGGTGGGATGCACGCGTAACTCGATACCTTCTTCGCGCGCTCGAGTGATCCCCAATAATTTAACGGTATAACCTAAACGTTCGGCGTGCGCGATATCCTCGGCTGCCAGTGTGGTAATACCCTCGATATGGGCTTTTTCAAATTGCACAGGAATTCCAAAGGCCAATGAAGCCAATAGACTCAGTTTATGTGCGGCATCAACCCCCTCGATGTCAAAAGTGGGATCAGCCTCGGCATAGCCGAGTTCTTGGGCGTCGGCTAATGCCTCGGCAAAGGACAACCCCTTGGCACGCATCTCGGACAGTACAAAGTTAGTGGTACCGTTGATAATGCCTGCCACCCATTGAATGCGGTTCGCAGTCAAGCCCTCGCGCATGGCTTTAATAATAGGAATGCCCCCAGCCACTGCTGCCTCAAAGGCCACCATGACGCCTTTTTTATGGGCAGCTGCGAAAATCTCGTTGCCATGCTCTGCCAGCATCGCCTTGTTGGCTGTCACAACGTGCTTACCCTGATTGATGGCCTCCATCACCCATTCCAAGGCGACTGTATCCCCGCCTACGAGCTCGACCACAATATCGATATCAGGATGCTGCACCAGCTCGAGCCCCTGATCTGTCAGCCAGACATCATCACCCACCAAAGCACGCGCCTTTTCCAGATCACGAACAGCTGCGCCCGCAACCTCAATGCGACAACCTGCACGACGTGCAATTTCATCAGCGTTATGCTTTAGAACCTTCCAAGTGCCGCCACCGACGACACCCAACCCTAACAAACCGACTTTTATTGGCCTCATTTAACTAACCCATCTTTACGGAACATTTCACGGATACCACGGATTGCTTGACGTGTGCGTTGCTCATTTTCTATCAAAGCAAAACGTACGTACTCATCACCATACTCGCCAAAGCCAATCCCTGGCGAGATTGCTACCTTGGCGTCACTGAGCAAGCGCTTGGAAAATTCTAGCGAACCCAATTCGCGATAAAACTCAGGGATACGTGCCCAAATATACATGGACGCCTTGGGTACATCGACTGGCCAGCCTAAATCATGTAAGCCCTTTGCCAATACATCACGCCGCGCCTGGTAAGTCTTGACGACCTCATCGACACACTCTTGGGGCCCTTCGAGAGCGGCGATCGCAGCCACTTGAATAGGCGTAAAGGTACCATAGTCATGGTAGCTCTTGATACGTGCTAGTGCAGACACCATGCGCTCGTTGCCGACCATGTAACCAATGCGCCAACCAGCCATGTTGTAGCTCTTACTCATGGTAAAAAACTCTACTGCGACATCACGCGCACCGGGCACTTGCATGATAGAGGGTGCCTGATAGTCATCAAAACAAATATCTGCATAAGCAAAATCATGCACCACCAAGATATTGTGCTCACGCGCCAAGGCAATAATACGCTCAAAGAACTCTAAATCCACACACTGAGCAGTAGGATTACTAGGAAAGCCCAGAATAATCATTTTTGGCTTGGGAATGGCCTCACGCACAGCGCGTTCTATTTCGGCAAAGAAATCCACTCCGGGTACCATGGGAACAGAGCGCACATTGGCGCCGGCAATCACAGCCCCATAAATATGAATGGGATAACTAGGGTTGGGCACCAATACGGTGTCCCCCTGCTCAAGAGTGGCAAGCATCAAATGAGCGAGCCCCTCTTTAGAGCCAATGGTAACTATGGCTTCAGTCTCATAGTCCAATGACACATCAAAGCGGCGGGCATACCAGTCAGCGATGGCCTTGCGCAAGCGTGGAATCCCCCGCGAGACTGAATAGCCATGGGTATTGGGCCGTTGTGCAACCTCGACCATTTTTTCCACAATATGTTCAGGGGTTTGCCCATCAGGATTACCCATCGACATATCAATAATGTCTTCCCCTCTGCGGCGCGCCGCCATTTTTAGCTCGCCGGTAATATTAAACACATAAGGGGGCAAACGATCGATACGGGGAAAACTACTCATAATCGTC
>DATGTW010000134.1:0-15591 GCA_035301625.1 Paenalcaligenes sp. | reverse complement strand
CGCTCAATAAAATATTTTTAAAAAGGGGAACGCCGTGTCAACACAGGACATGAAGTTGGCAGTCATTGGTTTGGGCTATGTGGGCCTGCCTTTGGCTGTAGAGTTTGGAAAAAAACGTACTGTCATTGGTTTTGATATTAACCCACACCGCATTGATGAATTGCGGGCTGGCAAGGATCGCACCCTAGAGGTTGAGCCAGACGATTTGCTGGCTGCCAAGCTCGTACATTACACCGCTGACCCCAATGAGTTGGCCGAAGCCAATGTGTTTGTGGTGACTGTGCCTACGCCTATTGATGAATATAAACAACCTCAGCTCGAGCCTTTGATACGCGCTAGCGAAACTATTGGCAAGGTGCTAAAAAAAGGCGATATCGTTATTTACGAATCCACGGTATTTCCTGGGGCGACGGAGAGCGTTTGCGTGCCCGTGCTCGAAGATGTTTCTGGTTTACGCTATAACGAGGACTTTTTTGCCGGGTATAGCCCTGAGCGTATCAATCCGGGCGATAAGAAAAATCGCTTGCCTGGTATTGTTAAGGTCACTTCGGGGTCGACGCCCGAAATTGCCGACAAGGTTGATGCGCTATACGCCGAAATTATTACTGCTGGCACGCACAAGGCCGCTTCGATCAAGGTGGCCGAGGCTGCAAAGGTCATTGAAAACACCCAGCGCGATGTCAACATTGCCTTGATTAATGAATTGGCGCTGATCTTTAATCGCTTGAATATTGATACCGAAGATGTCCTCAAAGCAGCAGGCACCAAATGGAATTTTCTGCCTTTTCGTCCAGGCTTGGTCGGGGGACATTGCATTGGTGTGGATCCTTATTACCTCACGCACAAGGCTCAATCCATTGGTTATCACCCTGAAATTATCCTTGCGGGTCGCCGTCTGAATGATGGGATGGGCAGCTATGTAGCATCTCAGTTGATTAAAGCGATGCTTAAAAAGCGCATCCAAATCCAAGGTGCTCGTGTCTTGTTGATGGGGTTGAGCTTTAAAGAAAACTGTCCTGACTTGCGCAATACTCGGGTCATTGACATCGTTACTGAGTTAAAAGAATACGGCGTGTATACGGATGTTTTTGACCCGTGGGTCGATCCTCAAGAGGCCAAAGAGGAATATGGTATTGATTTGGTGTCAGAACCCAAAGAGGGGCAATACGACGGCATGATTATTGCCGTGGCTCATGATCAGTTCAAAAAACTGGGTGCCCAAGGCATTCACCGTTTGGGACGCGAAAGCCATGTTTTGTACGACCTCAAATATGTGTTAGGTCGTAACGAATCGGATTTACGTTTATAAGGAGTCTGCATGACACATACGGAAAATGCTTTTGCTGAGCTATTCAAACCCTTGAAAGGTGCTCCCAAGCGTTGGTTGGTCACTGGGTGTGCTGGTTTTATTGGTTCTAATCTGATCGAGGCTTTGTTGGAAAACGGCCAAGAGGTGGTAGGGCTAGATAATTTTTCTACCGGACATGCCCATAATCTAGACGAAGTTAAACGCAATGTTGGGTCTGAAGCGTGGGGGCGTTTTCGTTTTGTAGAAGGGGACATCCGCGATTTGACAACCTGCCATGAGGTTAGCGCGGGCGTCGATTATATCTTGCACCAAGCAGCCTTGGGTTCAGTACCGCGCTCTCTGGAAGATCCGTTGACCAGTAACGAGGTTAATGTGACCGGGCACCTCAATATGTTGATAGCTGCGCGTGATGCCAAGGTCGAGCGATTTGTTTATGCTGCCTCTAGCTCTACTTATGGAGACCACCCAGGCTTGCCCAAAGTAGAAGATAAAATTGGCAAACCCTTATCTCCTTATGCCGTGACCAAGTATGTTAATGAGCTTTATGCGGATGTATTTGCACGCGCTTACGGTGTTCCCAGTATTGGCCTTCGCTATTTTAATGTGTTTGGTCGTCGCCAGGATCCCAATGGCGCCTACGCCGCGGTCATTCCTAAGTGGGTGTCAGCGATTATTCAGCAACAGCCGGTGCAGATCTATGGTGATGGTGAGACCAGCCGAGATTTTTGCTTTATTGATAATGTCGTCCAAATCAATTTGCTGGCAGCTTTGGGCCCCCAGGAATCGATCAACGAGGTCTACAATGTAGCGGTTAATGACCGTACCTCACTCAATGATCTGTTTGCGATGCTCTGTCAGGCACTAAAACCTTTGGGGGTCGATTATCCGCATACGCCCCAACATACAGACTTTCGCCCAGGTGATGTACGTCACTCACAAGCCGATATCTCTAAAGCGCAGCAGCAGTTGGGTTATGCGCCGCAATACCGGTTGGCATCGGGTTTAGAAAAGGCCATGCCTTGGTATTTGTCCTATTTTCAGGCACTTGAACAAGGTCAGATTAGGTAGGACTTTATTATGCACATTATGATTGTTATCCATTCGCTGCGTAGCGGGGGGGCCGAGCGAGTAACGGCAGATCTCAGCAGTTATTGGCATCGATTGGGTTACAAGGTCAGTGTCGTGACTCAGCTGGCTCCAGATACCGACGTCTACCCGCTTGCCCAAGGGGTGCAGCGGCACGTGCTGCATACCGCCTACGATACAGGGGGTGGTCTGCGTGGGCTGTGGGCTAATTGGCGCCGTGCTCGTCGCTTGCGTGCACTGATCAAAAAACATCGTCCCGATTGTGTGTTAGGCATGATGACAACCAGTTCTGTGCTGTCTGTCATGGCCTCGCGTGGTTTGAAAAATCGCGTGATTGCCATGGAACATACGCATCCGCCCAAGCAGAAATTGCCTGATGCTTGGAAAAAAATGCGTCATTGGGCGTATCAACGTACTGATGCTGTGGTGACATTGACCAGCGCAACAGCACAATGGGTGCGTCAGAACATCCCCGGGACGCAAGTGCATGTTATTCCAAATGCGGTGCGTTGGCCACTGCCTGTCATGGAGCCCGAGGTTGACAGCCACAAGGCCCAAGGTCGTTACCGTTTGCTGGCTGTTGGCCGCTATCACGAGGTCAAAGGCTTTGACCGCCTGATCAAGGCATTTGGCATGCTGGCTAAATACTTCCCGGATTGGGATTTGGCCATCGTCGGTGATGGGGCCGAGCGTGAGGCTTTGAGCCAGCAGATAGATGCCCTTGGCTTGCAAGAGCGCGTGCAATTGATTGGGCAGGTGGGCAATATACAGGCTTGGTACGAAAGTGCAGATATTTACGTCCTGAGCTCTCGTTATGAGGGTTTATCAAATAGTTTACTAGAGGCCATGGCATGTGGATTGCCTGTGGTTGCGGTGGATTGTGATGTGGGGCCCCGTGAGATTATTCGTAATGATATCGATGGCGTATTGGTGTCGCCGGCTGATGATATCGAGGCTTTGGCAGCGCACTTGTCTGATTTGATGGGGCGGCCTTTACATCGCACTGCGTTAGCACGTCGAGCTGTCGACGTGCGCGATCGGTTTTCTGTGGCGCGTATCATGACCCTATGGGAGGCTGTGCTGCGCGCTGAGCAGGACCCTTTGCAAGCCCCTCAACCCAAAGCCTCGGTACGCGATGAGCAATCAGGAGTAGACATTACAGACGATCACGAACCACATAGACACGAGGGTTCTGCGCATGAAACAGGCCCGACCGCGGATGCCTCAATAAATACTGATCACGGGTCCCCGGCAGCCGGTACAAATAATGCAGAAAACTCAGGGCATAGTCGTCCGTCTCATCATAAGCAGGAGGAAGCATGACCGTAGCCGCCGCTTTACAGCATTCGCCACGACGTATTCTTTTTTTTGTGGGCAGTATGAATGCCGGAGGCGCAGAACGCGTTGCAGCGACTTTGGTTAATGCGTGGGCGGCACGCGGAGACGAGGTGTGTCTGGTCATGACGCATTTGGCCTCGCGGGAAAGCTTTTATTCATTGCATTCACAGGTGCAGTGCGTTTCACTGGCAGATTATTTGCCAGCGCGTGGACGCTGGTTAAAACCGATGGCCAAGGCACGGGCTATTCGGGCGATCTACCATGAGTTTCAGCCTGATGTGGTCTTGTCTTTTCTGACCAACGTCAATATTAATGTGCTGTACGCTCTAAAAAATATTCCAACCCCAATTGTGGTATGCGAACGCACACACCCATTATATAGTCGCAGCGCTACGCGTAGTTTACGCCTGCTGCGACGCTGGCTTTATCCCCGTGCCAGTCGAGTGGTATTACAGACGACAGCCAGTGCCCAGGATTTTGCCCGTGTACAAACTCATGCCCGTTCTTATGCTGTGGTGCCCAATCCAATTGACCCGCGGTTATTACAGCGCCGGCCAGCCTATGAAAATACATTGCAGATGCCGCCCAAGCTCATCGCGCTGGGTCGATTAGCCGAGGTCAAACGCTTTGATTTACTGATCGAGGCATTTGCGGCCTTGCCTAGCGCCTATCAGACTTGGGAGCTGCATCTATACGGCGATGGGCCACAGCGCGAGGCATTGCAACAGCTGGCTCAGCAGCGTGGGGTCGATAAACGGGTGTTTTTTCAAGGACGCACTGACGAACCTTGGCAGAAACTATCTGAATCCCAGTTGTTTGTATTATGCTCCGCCTATGAGGGGTTTCCCAATGCGCTGCTAGAGGCCATGGCCTTGGGGTTGCCGTGTATCACCCTAGATTGCCCCAGTGGCCCCGCAGAAATTACCGAACAGGGCCAAGTGGCGCGATTATTGCCTAAAAATGCTGATGTGCAGACATTGACCCAAGCTTTGGAGCAATTGATGGGTGATCCTAAACAACGCCGTGATCTCGGGGTGGCGGCACGTGAGTCAGTGGTGCGTCGTTACGCTTTGGAGACGGTCTTAACTCGTTGGGATGAGTTATTTACAGAATTAGAAAGTAATAAATAAAGTAGAGCACAATGAAAGAACTAGATTTGGTACAAATGGCTGATCAAACGCAGGCCCAGAAAACGGTCGCCCGCCCAGTCAGTGCAGATTCTGATGTTACCCCCCTAAAGGTGTTGCATGTCATATCAGGTTTGGGCCAAGGCGGTGCAGAAACCGTGATGTTTCGGTTGCTGACAGCAACGCGGTATGAGGTTGCGCACGAGGTAGTGTCGTTAGGAGGCATGGACGAGTTTGGACCCAAATTACAGGCAGAGGGCATTCCTGTCGAGGCTTTTGGGCTATCCGGGCGCAATATATTGACCCAGGGTCGGGCGCCGTTCTTACGCGCATTAGAGCGTATCCAGCCCGATGTGATTCAAACTTGGATGTATCATTCTAATGCATTGGCCTCTTGGTGGGCGCATCGCGCAGGATATAAGGGTCGAATCGTTTGGAATATCCGTAATTCAGGCAAACATCTCGAGGACTTTAGCCTGATATCGCGTCTATCTTTGCGTGCTGGCGCATGGTTGTCACGCCGTATACCAACCGCCATCGTGAGCTGCGCCCAAAGCGCTGCTGAACAGCACCGCCGGTTAGGCTTTCGTGGGCCACCAATGACCGTAATCCCCAATGGTATAGATATCGTATATTGGCACCCTGATGCCACGCAGGGTCAAGAACTGCGCAGCCAAATGCGGATACGTCCGGATATGCCGGTGCTAGGCGTGGTGGCGCGTTGGCACCCCCTTAAAGATTATCCCAACCTATTACGTGCCTTGGGTCAGGTGGTGCAAAAATACCCAAACGTAAAGTGCTTGCTGATTGGTGGCGAAGTAGTGCAAACCAATAAAGAGCTAATGCGTTTAATAAAAGAGCATCAATTGGAAAATAATGTACTTTTATTAGGGCAGCGTGATGATGTAGCGGAGTGGATGCGCGCCATGGATATTTTTGTGCTCTCAAGCAAAGCCGAAGGCTTTCCTAATGTAGTATGCGAGGCCATGGCATCAGAGGTGCGCTGCGTGGTCACGGATGTGGGTGATGCCGCGTTTATTGTTGGTGATGAGGGGGTAGTGGTTCCCGCCGAGGATGCCAACGCCTTGGCAGGTGGTATTGAGCAAGCCATTTATGAGCTCAGCGCTGATATTCACAGGCAGGCCATTGAAACGGGCCGCGAACGTATGCAGGCTGAGTTCGGAGCGGATCAAATGAATGCTGCCTATGTCCGTTTGTGGCGCGAGGTTGCAAATCAAGCTTAATCCAAAGGGTGATGCATATGACGGGAACGCAGCAGGGCAGACGGTTATTAATCCTTGTGAACAATCCGGCATTTTTCCTTTCGCACCGACTGGAAATCGCCCAAGCGGCTTTGGCCGCGGGTTATGAAGTACATATTGCTACCATGGATGGCCCAGCTGTAGCACAGATACGTGCGCATGGTTTCAAGCACCACGTCATTCCCATGACGCGTAGCGGCAAGAATCCGTTTCAGGAGCTACGCACCTTATTTTCCTTATGGCGATTGATGCGCCGTTTGCGCCCACAGGTGGTGCACGCTGTGACTATCAAGCCTGTGCTTTATGGGGGCATTGCAGCACGTTTTGCAGGGGCCGGGGTAGGGCCTTTTTTGGCTGCTATTTCGGGGTTGGGCTATCTGTTTACTCGTGATACAGGTTGGCAACGGCGCATTGCTTTAGGTCTTTATGGTTTAGCCTTGGGGCGTCCAAGTACACGGGTGATAGTACAAAATAAATCAGATCAGCAAATGCTTGTTCGGGCAGGTGTCGTCCAAGAAAAACAATGTGTGTTAATTCCCGGTTCGGGTGTTGATATTAATAAGTTTGAATTAACCCCGGAGCCCAAGGAGCCTATTACCTTGGTCATGGCGGCCCGTTTGTTGCATGACAAAGGGGTTCAGGAATACATCCAGGCAGCACAATGGGCTCAAGCACAAGGTTATGATTGGCGTTGGCAGATTGCTGGCCCCGTGGATCCAGGCAATCCGGCCAGCTTGACTGAGGATGAAATCAGAGGCTGGCATGATGCTGGGGTTGTGCAGTGGCTGGGCGAGCGCCAAGACATTGATGTGCTGTATCGCCAAGCTCATATTGTAGTATTGCCCTCTTATCGCGAAGGCCTACCCAAAAGTCTGATCGAGGCAGCAGCCAGTGGTCGTGCTGTAGTTACCACGGATGTCCCGGGTTGCCGTGATGCCATTATTGCTGATCAGACAGGGTTGTTAGTGCCTGTACGCGATAGTCAGGCACTGGCAAAGGCGATTGAGCAGTTAGCTTTGGATAAGGCCCTGCGCCGGCAATTGGGCGCAGCGGGTCGGCAGCTGGCCGAAGAACGTTTTGATGTCGCGCAGGTCGTACGCGCGCATTTAGAGCTCTA
Source organism: Paenalcaligenes sp. (assembly GCA_035301625.1). Taxonomy (GTDB): domain Bacteria; phylum Pseudomonadota; class Gammaproteobacteria; order Burkholderiales; family Burkholderiaceae_B; genus Paenalcaligenes. The sequence continues at coordinate 8,352 of DATGTW010000134.1, read as the reverse complement.
CAGTGACTTGGCACAGAAATCGGCCACCGCTGATTAATAGTAATTAAATGGGCAGCTTCAAATCTGGACGTAGTTCAGTAATGGCTGTTTTAAATTCTTGTTGGATGCGCTCTAGCGCCTGTACATTGTCGGCTTCAAAGCGCAATACCACTACAGGCGTGGTGTTGGATGCACGCGCTAGCCCAAACCCATCTGGGTACTCGGCACGAATTCCATCGATGGTGATGCGCTCTGTCGCCCCTGGAAAGTCAGCCTGCTGTAACTGTTTGACAAAGGCGTGGGGTTCGCCCTCTTGCATTTCTATTTTGAGTTCTGGGGTGGAATGATCCTGCGGTAAAGCATTAAGCACAGCGGCGGGATCCTGACTGCGCGATAAAATTTCTAACATTCGTGCACCCGTATAAAGTCCATCATCAAACCCGAACCAGCGTTCCACAAAAAAGATATGCCCACTCATTTCACCGGCTAATGGTGCCCCCGTTTCGGCCAGCTTGGCCTTGATCAATGAGTGTCCGGTTTGCCACATCAATGGGGTGCCTCCGGCCTCTTTAATAGCCAGTCCTACATGGCGGCTGCATTTCACATCATAGATAATCATGCTGCCAGGCTTGCGCTCGAGGATGTCTCGGGCAAACAGGATCAACTGGCGATCGGGCCAGATAATATCTCCGCCAGGGGTCACGACCCCTAAGCGATCACCATCACCGTCAAAAGCCAAGCCAAGCTCGCAATCGTGTTCACGAACAGCGGCAATTAAATCTTGGAGATTGTCTGGATCAGCGGGGTCAGGGTGGTGGTTAGGAAAATCACCATCCACAGAGTCATATAACATCACGGTCTCGCACCCCAAAGCTTCAAAAAGTGCTCGTGCTACGACACCTGTGGCGCCGTTGCCACAGTCAATGGCGACACGCATGGGACGCTCAAGCTGGACACGATCGGTCACAGCCTGTATGTAATCTGTTATGGGGTCGTAGGCACGGTCAAGGGCGGGGCTTGTAGAGATTTCAGCGGGGCGCTCCATCAAGGGGTGCAAGGCGAGTATATCGGGGCCGTATAGTGTTTTGCCGCCCAACATCATTTTAAACCCGTTATATTCAGGGGGGTTATGACTGCCCGTGATAGCGACTGCCGAGCCAGTGTCCAGCTGATGGGCAGCAAAATAAACTAATGGCGTAGGGACCAAGCCCAGATCAATGCACTCGACGCCTGTCCGCATCAAGCCTTGCTGCAGAGCGACCGAAAGCTCGGGGCTACTGTGGCGCCCATCATAACCAACGACAAATTTCTGGATGCCTTGTGTACGTGCCTGTTGGCCTAATGCAAGCCCCAGGTGAAAGGCAAATTTGGCATTCAGTTGGTCGGGCACGGTCCCACGAATATCATAAGCCTTGAAGACAGCAGCAGGAAAGTTGGCAGAGGTCATGGGCTTTAGTATCCTTTTGTCGAGTTAAAATGATGTCTATTATCGCCCATTTGTACGTTTTGGCCCAATGCGGGGGCTACCGAGCAAGCGGGCCAGACACAAAATACATGCTATAGGGAAAATCATGGAACAGTTATCTGAATTGGTTGCGCTCATTGGGTCAGCGCATGTATTGACCGAATCTCAATTAAAGGCTCAATACGAGGAAGACTGGCGTGGCCGTTACCACGGGCAGGCGCTGGCAGTGGTGCGCCCTGCAGATACCGAACAGGTGGCCGAGGTCATGCGCTGGTGTCACCGTCACGAGGTACCGGTCATCACCCAAGGGGGAAACACGGGGCTGTGCGGCGGGGCTACCCCCGACAGCACAGGACAGGCCATCATTTTGTCTACCGAGCGCCTGACGGCAATTCGATCCGTTGATACTGATAATGACACGATGGTGGTCGAGGCAGGCTGTATTTTGCAAAATATTCAGCAAGCCGCTGTTGATGTTGATCGGCTATTTCCCTTGAGCTTGGCCGCTGAGGGCAGTTGCACCATCGGTGGAAATTTGGCTACTAATGCGGGGGGTACGCAGGTATTACGTTATGGGAATGCTCGGGATTTAGTGCTGGGGCTCGAGGTGGTCACCGCTGAAGGTGAAATCATGCATGCGTTGCGTGGGTTGCGCAAAGACAACACAGGTTATGACCTGCGTAATCTGTTTATCGGCAGCGAAGGTACTTTGGGCATTATCACTGCAGCGACACTCAAACTCTTTCCACAGCCGGTGGCACAGTGCACAGCGATGCTGGCGTTAGAGTCCGTCGAGGCGGCTATTCAGATGTTGAACCTGGCACGCCAAGGATTTGGTCCTGCGTTGACCGGCTTCGAATTGATGGCCCGTAACTGCCTCGAAGGGGTGGTCGAGTGCTATCCCGAGCAACGCCTACCTTTCCAAGGACCTTCTGCCGAGCAACCTTGGTTTGCATTGCTCGAGCTCTCCGATAGCGAGAGCGAGGAACATGCCCGCACCCGCTTTGAAGAAGTCTTGGGGGAAGCCATAGAACAGGGTGTTGTGGTGGACGCTGTTATTGCCGAAAGCGTGGCCCAAAGCGCTGCTCTCTGGCACCTACGTGAGAGCATTCCATTGGCCGAGCGTGCACATGGCATAGGTATCAAGCATGACATTTCGGTACCTGTATCCAGCTTTGCCGAATTCATTGAGCAAACTAACGCAGAAATACAAGCTTTTATGCCCAAAATAGAACATGCTATTTTTGGTCACTTGGGTGATGGCAACCTACATTACAACGTTATGAGTGGCGCCCACTATAGTGAGCAAGAGCTGATTGATAAACAAGAGGAATTATCTGGGTTGGTTCATGACGCTGTGTTCCGCTTTGGTGGCTCTATCAGTGCTGAGCACGGTATTGGGCAGCTTAAAAGAGATTGGTTGCCACGTTACAAAGATCCTGTTGAGATCGCTTTGATGAAACGCATCAAGCAGGCACTGGATCCTAAAAACATCCTAAACCCAGGCAAGCTACTCAATCTGGATTAACAAACGCGTTATACAGGCGGTACGAGTGAACAAGTCGACACAATATGATTTTCCCTGGCGCGCATGGGCGATTGTTTTAATTGCTAGTGTGGTCGTTGGCGTGATTGCTTATGGCATCCAATATGGCGGTTTTGATTTGGTGCCTAATCATTGGTATTTTGATGCCGCTGCTCAGCACTTTCCTTTGGCCGAAGGTGGTTTCATTGATGACTTTGGCCGCTATTGGATTTGGTTAGTGCCTTTTGGCGGTGCTTTGCTGGTTGGGTTTAGGACCTTTTGGTATTGGCCTGTTGCGACCTCGCTCGAGCGCAAGCTCGGGGTGCGTTTGGCCTTGCTGTTTTTTACTGGCCCATGGTTTATTCGTGTGGCCAAACGCCTGACCGCGATGCCTCGCCCTATGCTTTTGAATGAGTTCGGTGGTCCTGAACCGCTGCCTACCACTTTTTGGGCCGAGGTCTTTGCTCAAGGGGGTGGGGCATTACCCAGTGCCCATGCCAGTGCTGGTTTTGTGTTGCTGGGGTTAGGCTGGGTGCGTTACGTGCGACAAAAAAAGTTCGATGCGCGGGTTGGCTGGGCATGGGCATTAGCCGTGCTCTTAGGCTTGCTTTTTGGGTGGTTACGTATTATCCAGGGCATGCATAGCCTGAGTCAGGTTGTCTGGTCTTTAGCAGTGATTAATCTATACGCGGCTTTGTTTATCTTGCCTTTGTGGTCACAGCGCAACGGACATTCTGTACTCAACCCGCAAAATAATTAAAGCACTGCGGTACGGTTGGTTAACGCCGTTGACAGCGGCGGCAATAAAAGGTTGCTCTTTGGTTCTGTACCATTCTCAGGATAGGGCGTTCACAGTGAGGACAGGGGGTGCCCTCCTTACCATATACCAATGCGTGCAAATCAAAATATGCCCCTGGGGCACCGGTCGCATTGATATAATCCTGCAGGGTCGTGCCCCCCGCATCAAGCGCTTTTTGGATAGTATCCACAATAGCTTGATGCAGTTTGCGCAATCGGTACATGGATAAAGCACCCGCTGGTGTTTCGGGGTGGATACCGGCTTTGAACAGGGCCTCAGATGCGTAAATATTGCCGACCCCTACCACTGTTTTACCCTCTAATAATGCATTTTTAATTGCTAAGCGACGGTTTTTAAATCCCTCATACAAGGTGCGCGGTGTAAACTCATCCTCCAAGGGTTCAACCCCTAAATGCGCCAGCAGACGGTGCTCCAAAATAGGTCCTGCAGTGCGGTCGTGCCACAAAATGGCGCCAAAGCGACGTGGATCATGCAACAATAAACGGGCATTAGGCAGCCGCCATTCAGCATGATCATGCTTGAGTTTTTCAGCATCGGCAGGGGCATGACGCAGCGATCCTGACATGCCCAAATGAATAATCTGATAGCCCGCATCAAAACCAATCATTAGATACTTGCCTCGGCGCTGACAAGAATGTACTGTTTGGTTTTGTATCCTGGCAGGCATTTTGGGGCACACTGGCCAGCGTAAACGTGGCTGATGCACAATGAAATCGTCGACGCGTTGGCCTACAATAAGTGGCTCGATGCCACGGCGCGTTGTTTCTACTTCGGGGAGTTCAGGCATAACACTACAGGTTCGGTGGTATAAATGTAACTGAGTCAGCCCATCAGGCATGCGTTGCAGCATGGGGCATGCAATGGATGTACTAATTTAAATTTTGCGTCGCTGCGCAGGTTAATGAATGAGTTTTTTCCTCTCTATATTCCTCTCGCTCATTGTAGCTATTTTTCTGCAGACTGCCGCTTTTGCCCAAGAGCAAACAGCGCAGGCGCAGCGCCTCGGGCCCACCGAGCATTTTTATATCGACGCCGAGGGCAAACATCGCATTCTAGATGGTGCCACTTTGGTCTACCGTACCTTGGTTGGCGAAATGGCCGTGGCCGAACAGGATTTTTCACTGGCAGCCGTTACATTTATAGAGTTGGCCCAAGACACCGAGGATCCCCGATATGCTCAGCGGGCGTTTAGGTTGGCCATGGCTGAACAAGACATTAATCTAGGTGTACAGGCCGCCCAGTTATGGGCACAGTTAGAGCCTGATAATCCTGATGCGCGTGCCAGTGCGTTAGCCCTTGAGGCCTCTACAGGCGAGACCGAAGGCATGGCGCATACTTTGCGTGATCGCATTGAGGTGGCCAACGACAAAGAGCAAGCCGTGATCCAGGCCATGGGCATTGTTACTCGCATGGTAGATCCGTTTTTAGCGCTCGAGGTCTTTGAATCCGCTTTACCGGATGATGTTCGTGATTTGATGGTCACCCATATGGCTTTGGCTGATTTAGCTTGGGCCGCCCAAGAACCTCAACGGGCCGCTGACGAGGCTTTGGCCGCTTTACAGCGCAGCCCCGAATCAGAGTCAGCAGCGATGCGTGTTCTCGAGTACGGGCTGGCCGTAGAGCCTGAGCAGGCGTTTGCAGCAGCCAGAGGTTACGCGCGCAACTACCCTCAATCTCGGCAACTGCACTTGATGTTGGTGAATCGATATGTGGATTATGACCGCCACGATGATGCATTGGCGTTGTTGCGTGAAATGACCCAGCACAATCCCGAGGACTTTGATCTTATGTTTATTGAGGCCGAAGTTTACCGCCAAGGAGGCAAGTACGAAGAGGCCAAACAACTACTTCATGAATACATCGAGGTGCAATCGCAACGCCGCCTAACTGTGGATGACGCAGTGAGCACAGTGCTTAGCCGTATTTCCGATGCACGGCTGGCATTGGTGCAAATAGCTGAACAAGAGCAAGATTACCCCGAAGCTATCCGACAACTGGATTTAATCGAAGAGCCAGATTTTGCTTTTCAGGCGCGGGTGCATCGGGCCGTGTTAGAAGGCCGTATGGGGCAAATGGAACAGGCCCAAAAAACCTTGGACACAGCAGGCGCTCGTAGCAATCAGGATGAGGTTATTATCGAGTTGACTCGTGCATCTATCTACCACGAGGCCAAACAATTAAATAAGGCTATCGATGTGCTCGAGCGCGCCAATCGACAAATGCCCGATACGCCCGAGATCAAATATGATTTAGGGATGTTGCTCGTGCAAAATGATGAGGATCATAAATTTGAATTGCTGATGTATGAAATCATCGAGCTCGATCCTGAGCATGCCAATGCTTATAACGCCTTGGGCTATATCTACGCAGATCAAAACAGAAATCTCGATGAGGCTCAAAATCTGCTTGAACAAGCGATGGAACTAGAGCCAGACAATCCTTACATTCTCGACAGTGTCGGTTGGTATCTATACCGTGTGGGGGATCTCGAGGCTGCCTTTGAGTACTTAGCTCGTTCTTACGAGCAATTACCTGCTGCGGATGTGGCAGCGCATCTAGGCGAGGTACTGTGGGTCAAAGGGCGTAGGGACGAGGCCAGGCAGATCTGGCAAGAGGGTCATGATGCCGAGCCAGATAACGATACTTTGCAAGAAACACTCGAGCGTTTTAACGTGCATCTATAATTTTCCACGGAGTTGTTTTTATGGGCATTTACCTGCGCTTATTTTTAGGAGGGCTATTACTTAGCCTGTTGGCCGCGTGTGCCAGTATGCCCGGCGGTAAAACAGATTCAAAGCAAGCCCAAAGCGCAGCGCAGCTGGCAAAGGTACCGACTCCCAGTGCTGAACAACCCTTTCACCGGCAGGGGCGCTTTGCCGTGCACGCAGAGCGCATGAACGATAAGCCCGAGGCAGTGCAGGGAGGCTTTAATTGGTATGACAATGGCCAGCAACTGGTGTTAGAACTGCGTAACCCATTGGGCCATGTGATGGCGCAGCTGCAGGTTGATGAGCGCGGCGCTTGGTTGCAAGAGCCGCGCGCTGGCATGCGTTTTGGTGACAGCGCCAATGCTCTGGCCCAAGAGATTTTTAATCAGCCCATTCCTGTTGAAGGCCTGCGTTATTGGTTGCGTGGTGCCGCCGGTCCACAGGCCAGTGATATTCGCGCTGATGAACAAGGCCGACTAGAGCAGGCACGAGACCAGGGATGGCGTATCACCCTCGAGGAGTACGATACACAGGGGCCCAAACGACTGTTTTTGGTCTTTCACCAAGGGGGGCAACGAATCACAGTCAGGGTCGTGGTTGATGCTGATCCCGAGGTGCAATAATAAACAACACAGCAACCAAGTAATCGACTAACCAAGGGATGTAATGGATTTGATGATTCCGCAGGGGATGCGCCGTCAACATGAGCAGGCGGACGCTGGTTATTGTTTGCTGCCCGCACCTGCCAAAATCAACCTGTTTTTGCATGTTATAGGGCAGCGAGATGATGGCTATCATAGGCTGCAAACGGTTTTTCAATTCATTGATCTCAGCGATTACCTCAGTTTTAGGTATCGCGATGATGGTCAAATCAATGTGCATTTGCCCCAATACCCCAATTTAAAAACGGCAGATAATCTTATTTATCGCGCCGCTCAACGTTTACAGGCAGGCAGTCACCACGGGGTTGATATTTGGTGCCACAAGCATATCCCCATGGGGGGCGGGCTAGGGGGCGGCTCGAGTAATGCCGCAACGACTTTGATAGCGCTGAATAAATTGTGGGGGTTGGGACTGTCCCGTCAAAAATTACAGTCTATCGGCCTAGAGCTAGGCGCCGATGTGCCTATATTTATTTTTGGGCAACCTGCTTTTGCGGAAGGGTTGGGCGAACGCTTGCAACCAGTCCCGGCTGTCAGTGGCACTTTAGTGTTATGGTTGCCTGATTTATCTGTTGCAACTGCGCAAGTGTTTGCCGACCCAAGCTTGACGCGGGACTCTAAAGAAGTTAGTATCTTTAACTTTATTGATTGGCACGAATCCTTGCAAAAGGCCTTGAGCACTTTTGATGTGCGGGATTCATTGGTTGGCTGTGATGGTCAGATCATCCTTTTTGGGCACAATGATCTACAGTCAGTTGCAGCAAAGCAACATCCGCAGTTACAGTTGCTGCTGGATAGCTTGCAGAGCCATGGGGTACATGCTAGTGTTTCTGGTTCTGGTTCTAGTGCTTTTGCCTTATATGCAACAGCCCCTTTAGCCAATAGACAACTAGAACTGTTTCGCGCTAGAATACAGTTCGATACGAAAGCTAGGGATAACCTGGATGTGCAGTCGACACTTTGTCATTGTTTGAATGCACACCCACTTTATTCTTGGTTGGATTAAAACTAGAGAACACATGGGGATTAGCCAAGCTGGTTAAGGCACCGGATTTTGATTCCGGCATGCGAAGGTTCGAATCCTTCATCCCCAGCCAAACACTATGTAGGCCTCAGGCCTGTACAGTAATAAAGCTGTTGAGCTGTATTCCTGCAGGGAAGCGGTCAACGGCTTTATTTTTTCATACCTTCTG
>DATGTW010000133.1:0-14003 GCA_035301625.1 Paenalcaligenes sp. | reverse complement strand
AGCCGCTGGGTTTGCATTTGGCTGTGTGGGTTGGGATTGGCTTGGGCGGTCGGGGGTGCTCAGATCAATGCGCGCCTGCAACAGCAATTACCGGCCGCGGAAGAAGACCGTATTTTTAGGCTCCAAGTGCAGGTAGAGACTTTGCCCGAGGTGCGTGATCGCAGTATGCAGTTTATTGGGCGCGTTATTGCAGCGCGTCCTAATGATGTCCCTGATACGGTGCAAGTGCGTTGGTTTGCACCTGATTGGGCTGGCCCTTATCAAATGCCCGAGCCCTATAAATTTCCAAAGGTGCTGCCCGGTGAAATCTGGCAGATCACAGCCGTGCTACGCACGCCTTATGGTGTACAGAATCCTTATGGATTTGATTCAGAACAGTTTGCTTTTGCACAAGGGGTACGTGCGTTGGCTACCGTGCGTGCGAATCCTGAGCGTTTAGCAACTGCAGGTCAGAGCAATATACCTGCGTTATGGCTGGATGAGCGATCAGTGGTTGGTGGTGAAACATCTGGTTTTTCTTGGCTTGCTCGGGCGCAGCAATGGCGTGCACATTTAAAAGATGCGATGGCGCCCCTGCTGAGCGATTATTATTGGGGAAAGGTTATCTTGGCCCTAACTATTGGCGATCGTTCTGAATTTACAGATGAGGATTGGGAGTTATTTAATCGTGCCGGGTTAACTCACCTCATTTCCATTAGTGGCACACACATTACTTTAGTTGCAGGCAGCATGGGGGCGCTGACATTGGGTTTGTTGCGCCGCCTGCCTTGGGCGCGCAATTATTTGTTAGCAAAACAACCTGCAGCTTTATGGGCAGGTGGCATGACCTTGCTGGTCGCAGCTTTATATAGTGCAGTGGCAGGCTGGGGGGTTCCTGCGCGGCGCAGTTTTTTTATGCTGGCTATTATTATTGTGGGTTATCTCAGCCGTATTTCGCTGAGTATTGGTCAGTTATTGTTGCTGGCTGCCGTCGTGATTGTGCTTTTTGATCCTTGGGCGATGCTTTCCACAGGTTTTTGGCTATCCTTTGGTGCCGTGGCTACTTTGTTGGCCTGTGATGCATGGTCTGGCGAGGATGTGCTGCACAACCGGCATTCTGGGTGGCCGCGGCGCATGCGACTACTTTATCAGTTTGTGCTTTGGCAAGCGGTTATTACGGTTTTGCTATGGCCTTTGTTGGTGTGGTTTTTTGCTGAGTTTTCTGTGGCATCCGTCATTTCAAACCTATATGCCATTACGATGCTGGGGACTGTGGCGACACCTGTATCATTGTTGTTTGCGCTCTGTGCAGTGCTTTTTGAGCAAGGATGGCTCACCTATGGGTTGATGCAACTCTCTTTATGGTCGATTGAGTGGACGATGCAGCCCACTGAATGGCTGGTGGCGGGTGCTTGGGCCGCGCTCGAGGCCACACGGCCACCGCTATGGGTGGTGCTGGCTAGCTTTGCAGGTTTATCAGTGGCAATGGCTCCGCGGTTTTGGTCTGGGCAACGCTGGTTTTGGTTGGCCGTGCTACCTGTTTTGTTTTGGCCGCAACACCGTTTGCAAGCGGGCGAATGGGTCATGGATGTGCTTGATGTAGGACAAGGGTTAGCTGTAGTTATTCGGACCCGAGATCATGCCTTTGTTTATGATGTGGGTCGGCGTAGCAGTCCTTTGCATGATGAGGGGCAACGGACCGTTCTACCTCATCTACAGGCTTTGGGCATAAAGCAGTTGGAGGGCATAATAATTAGCCATGCAGATTTAGATCATATTGGGGGACTGCGTAGCATTTTAGAAAATATTCCCGTTAAACAACTGTATGGCAGTTTTCCCTTTTTATCGTGGTGGCAGATAGAAGATAGTCGTCTGCGGAAGCGCATAGAGTTTGCTGATGAGCAGCCTGAGCTGAAGTTTTGCCAACAAGGGCTAGAATGGGAATTAGATGGTGTGCGTTTTCGGTTTTTATGGCCGTTGACACCTTTGGCTGATATTGGAGCCAATAGCGCGCAGCGAAATGCATCTAGCTGTGTGCTAGAGATCTCTGGAGCCCATGATCGTGTTTTATTGTTGGGTGATATTAATGCTGAAGAAGAGCGCTATATGTTTCGTCAGGGTTGGCTGCGTCATCAATCAGTGGTGGTCGTGGCCCATCATGGATCTCGTCACGCCTCTGGGCCAGAGTTAGTCAATGTTACCCAGCCTTGCTACGCAGTGGCTGGGGTAGGTTGGTGGAACCGCTTTGGGCACCCACATCCTGATACAGACAACGCTTGGACACAGGAAAAAATCGCATTATTAAATACCCGTGATTGGGGGGCTGTGCGTTTTTCTTCTCGTGCACGAGGGTTATCTTGGCAAGCACAGCGCTGGCATCAACGACGTTATTGGCACCACCCGCAAAGTGTAAAGCGTGATTTTTTGCAACGGCAGCTTTTAGCTCAAGGGGCTGAGCGTTGTGCGCGGCCATAGGCGTATCTTATGGTTAGAGCGCAGGGATAATGCCAAGTGCGTTACAATGGATGGTTTTAAACCTGTGGAGCAAATTTATGGCTGGTTCTAGCGCATCTGAGCAATCACCCAGATTGGATTATGTACTATGCACCAACCCCAAAGGCTGGCATCGCGTGGCGTTTTGGGAATGGGGTGATGCGGATAATGATCACATTATGTTGTGTGTGCATGGGCTAACGCGTAATGGTCGCGACTTTGATGCGCTCGCACAGCGTTTTAGCGATCGCTATCGGGTTATTTGCCCTGATATGGCAGGGCGAGGCCAATCAGATTGGTTTGATGACCCTGATTTATATAATTTTGCTCAATATGTAGGTGATATTGCGACTTTGGTGGCGCGCTTGCAGCCGCGACGCATTACATGGGTTGGGACATCCATGGGTGGGCTAATTTCTCTTTCCTTTGTTTATATGCTCATGCAGATTGCGCGTGGTCCTTTACAGGTTGCAGGTCTCGAGGCATTGTCTCCAGAATGGCTTAGGCAGAAAACCTTGCCACTGGATAGGTTGGTATTAAATGATATTGGCCCCGAGCTCGCATTGGGGGGATTGAAAACCATCGCATCCTATGTAGAGCAGGTTCCCACATTTGACACCTTTGAGCAGGCAGAAAACTTTGCTCGTGAGCACTGGACAGGTTTTGGCCTGGAAAGTGATGCCCAGTGGGCGGCTTATACGCGCCACTATTATGTGCAAACAAATGAGGGTTGGCAGCCTCATTATGACCCAGCCATTATTCGTGCTTTTGTACGTGGGCTGGATTACCCCATGGATGAAAGCCAAAAATTTTTATGGTCAGTGTATGCAGGGCTAAGTATTCCTATATTGGTGCTGCGTGGGCAGCATTCGGATTTATTGACCAAAGACGTTTATCAGCGCATGCTGGCCGAGCAACCTATGGCACAAGGCCACGAGGTGCAGCGAGCTGGTCATGCCCCAAGTTTACTGTTTGATGATGAGCTACAGCTCATTGAGGATTTCCTCAGCGCGTAGAGCATCACAAACTTGCGGTTTGAGCTCTGGTTACAGTCCATGTGGCCGGGGTAAAGCCGCACTCAGTTGAGATTTTCTATGCTAAATGTTGATTTACATTCCCATTCTACCGTTTCAGACGGCACCCTCAGCCCCGAAGAGGTCGCCCAGCGCGCGCATGCGCATGACGTGGATGTGTGGGCTTTGACTGACCACGATGAGGTCGATGGGTTGGCCCCCGCTCAGAAGGCTGCTGAATCTTTGGGTATACAGTTTATCCCGGGGGTTGAAATTTCTGTGACCTGGTTAGATAGAACCGTACATATTGTGGGGTTGGGTATTGATTATTCAAACCCAGAGTTAATACAAGCCCTATCCAAAGTGCGTCAGGGACGCACCATGCGTGCACAACGTATGGGCGAACGTCTAAAAGAGTTGGGCATCGAGGGTGCTTACGAGGGGGCCTTATCCTATGCGACCAACCCCGAACTCGTCAGTCGCACTCATTTTGCCCGCTTTTTGGTTGACCATGGTCACAGTAAAAACATGAAAGAAGTTTTTCGTCGCTATTTAGGTGACAATAAAGCTGCAGATGTACCCATGCAATGGGCCTCGCTCGAAGAATCAGTGCAGTGGATCAGGGGGGCTGGCGGCAAAGCAGTGATTGCTCACCCGGGTCGCTATAAGTTCACCAAGCAACAGTTTGATTTGCTTTATCAGCAATTCAAAGAAATGGGTGGGATAGGGATCGAGGTAGTGACAGGCAGCCATCCCGAGCGTGAGTATGCACATTTTGCTGCCGTAGCGCGGCGTTTTGGTTTTGAAGCCTCATGTGGTTCTGATTTTCATTGGCCGCGGCAAGGTCGCATGGATATTGGCAAAGTGCCACCGTTACCACGTGGTTTGACCCCGGTTTGGCATGATTGGGTTCTTTAGGAGTAATGTGATGAGTAAAGCTTTTGTAAATGAAGACGCCCAGGATTACGATGACGACGTCGAGGTCGAAGCCATCAAATTACCCAAGGGCACTAAAAACTATATCACCATACAGGGCTATCACCAGTTACGAGGTGAGCTGCGTCATCTGCTCGATACCGAGCGCCCACAGGTTGTTGAAACAGTCAGCTGGGCAGCGTCTAACGGTGATCGTTCTGAAAATGGCGATTATATTTATGGTAAAAAACGATTGCGCGAGATCGATCGTCGATTGCGTTTCCTAACTAAGCGTTTAGAAATTGCCGAGGTCGTAGATGCAGCTTTGCAACCCAATAGGGATCAGGTTTTTTTTGGGGCGACTGTGACCTTTATCAACACTGATGACGAGGAACGTACGGTGACTATTGTCGGTGTTGACGAAGCAGAACCTCTAAATGGAAAGATTAGCTGGATTTCGCCAGCGGCGCGCGCATTACTGGGCGCTCATGAAGGTGATAGCGTGACTTTGCGTACTCCTGCAGGGGTGGATGAGCTAGAAATACTCGAGGTTCATTACCCCGATGAGCCTTTTCAAGTTCCACAAGATTAGGAATACTGACTTTTTAGCAACATGTATTCACTAATGAGCCGAGCTTTAGCGCTAAAATACTGCTTGAGCTCGGCTTTTTTAAATTTCGCCCGTGCGTTTATCTTTTTCAGACCTATTTTCATTCAATATCGTGACCAGCATCAAAATTCTCTCCGGCACCCTTCAATACTCACCTGTCCAAGTGCAGCGTATCATTCAACAATGTCAGGCGATGGATTTGCCTGTGGCAGACGTTCAAGTATTTGCTGAATATTTTATCGAGGCTGACGGGGCAGAAATCCCAGTGACTCAGTGGCAGCGATTGCAGACTTTGCTCAACCAGGACCAAAAAGGCTTCCAGCCCCAGCAGATCGATAAAAATGCTGTACAAATGCGTGTTATTCCCCGTTTGGGCAGCATTTCCCCTTGGTCCAGCAAGGCTATGGAGATCATTCAAAATTGCGGTATCAAACACGTATTGCGCCTTGAACGTGGCCTGCGGTTTGTTTTCACATTAGAAAGAGGCTGGCTCAAGGGGACGCGTTTGAGCTCTGAGCAGCAAAAACAACTGGCTGGACTTGTTCATGACCGAATGACGGAAACCGTGGTAGATGTGGATTTTGATGGCAGCCAACTATTTGTGCCGCGGGAACGTCCAGCTATGGTTAGCGTGGATGTACTTGCACAGGGTCGCGCAGCCTTAGTACAAGCTAATGAGCAAATGGGGCTGGCACTGTCCGAGGATGAGGTTGATTATTTAGTTACGGCATTTAAGGAAAAAGGGCGCAATCCACACGATATTGAGTTAATTATGTTTGCGCAGGCCAATAGCGAACACTGCCGACACAAAATATTTAATGCTCGTTGGGTGATTGATGGCCAAGCCCAAGACAAGTCCCTGTTTGACATGATTCGTGACACGCATGCTGCACAGCCCGAACGTACCGTGGTGGCTTATGCTGATAATGCCGCTGTGATGCAGGGGGGCGAGGCCGCAGTTTTTTATCCCACCTTGGATGAAACTCGCTGGGCTGAGTATCACGCCGAAAAGCGTGTGATGCATACCTTGATGAAGGTCGAGACACATAACCATCCTACTGCTATTTCGCCTTTCCCTGGGGCAGCTACCGGCGCAGGGGGGGAAATTCGTGATGAGGGGGCAACAGGAAAAGGTGCAGGACCCAAAGCAGGATTGACTGGGTTTACAGTTTCCCATGTATGTATTCCCAATGCGGAACAGCCCTGGGAGCACAGCGCTATTGGCTTCCCATCACGTATGGCCAATGCCTATCAGGTGCTCCAAGAGGCACCTGTCGGGGGCGCCAGTTTTAATAATGAATTTGGACGCCCTAATGTACTGGGTTATTTGCGTAGTTTTGAGCAGCAGGTGGGGGATGTTTATTGGGGTTATCACAAGCCGATTATGATCGCCGGGGGGTTGGGTGCCATTGATGATCAGCAAACACACAAAGATCCATTGCCGGTGGGTGCTTTGCTAATTCAGCTGGGCGGACCAGGGATGCGTATTGGTATGGGTGGTGGAGCAACCTCTAGCGTGACTGCAGGGGTGAGCGCTGAAGAATTGGACTTTGATTCGGTGCAGCGTGGTAATCCTGAAATGCAACGTCGTGCTCAAGAGGTCATCGATCGCTGTTGGCAACTCGGCGGTCAAAACCCTGTATTGGCCATTCACGATGTGGGTGCAGGAGGGTTGTCCAACGCTTTCCCCGAGTTGGTTGATGATGCTAAACGGGGTGCTATTTTCGAATTGTCTTTGGTGCCCGTCGATGAGCAGGGATTATCTTTTGCTGAGATTTGGTGTAATGAATCTCAAGAGCGCTATGTGCTTGCAATCTTGCCTAAAGATCTGGAACGCTTCAAAGCAATTGCTGAGCGAGAGCGTTGTCCATGGGCGGTCGTAGGTGTGGCCACAGAAGAACGCCAATTACAGGTGACTTGGGGCGTAGACTTACCGGACGGAATTGCCGCTCAGTCAGAACCCCCCTATGAGCCTGCACCGGTAGATATGTCATTGGATTTGTTGTTGGGCAAGGCGCCTGGTATGGTTCGCGATGTCACACGCGGTGAACCCATCATATTGCAACCAGATTGGACGGTTGTCGAGCTGACCGATGCGATGGAGCGTGTTCTGAGCCATCCCACGGTGGCAAGTAAGAGTTTTGCGATCACGATTGGTGATCGCAGCGCGGGCGGTTTGGTAGCGCAGGATCAAATGGTGGGGCCTTGGCAGGTGCCTGTAGCAAACAGCGCAGTGACGCTCGCAGACTTTCAGACAGTGCGGGGCGAGGCAATGGCGATGGGGGAACGCAGCCCGGTGGCTATTTATAACCCCCCTGCGTCAGGGCGTTTAGCCGTCGCTGAGGCATTGACCAATCTTATTTCTGCTGACGTCAAAGATTTTCGTGATATCAAATTATCTGCTAATTGGATGGCAGCCTGCGGTGGTGATGATCAGGACGCAGCCCTATATGACACTGTTCAGGCAGTCAGCCAGTGGTGCCAAGAGCTTGGTTTATCTATTCCAGTAGGCAAAGATTCTTTGTCTATGCGCACCAATTGGAGCCAGGACAGTCAGGATTTCGAGGTGGTGTCCCCAGTTTCTCTAGTGGTGACAGCCTTTGCCCAGGTGGCTGATGTACGCCATACATTGACGCCAGCACTGTGTACCGATCAAGGCGACAGTGTGCTTATCTTGATTGATTTGGGCCAAGGCCAACAACGCATGGCGGGTTCAGTATTAAGTTTGGTTTATGACCAAACCGGTGGGCAAACCCCAGACATCCAGGATGCACAGTTGTTGCTCAAGTACTGCCGAGCCATTCGTGCCCTGAATGAGCAGGGCTTAATCTGGGCTTATCATGATCGTTCTGACGGGGGCCTATTAACGACGGTAGCCGAAATGGCATTTGCGGGCCGTACCGGGGTCGCGCTCAATATTGATATGCTGACCATTGATCCTTATAGCCAAGACTGGGGCGATTATAAAATTCGCCCTGAGCAAGTTGAAGTGCAACGCGATGAACACACTATAACTGCACTCTTTAACGAAGAGTTAGGTGGTGTAATCCAAGTCCCCGCTGACAAACGTGATCACGTCATGCAGCAATTACGTGAGTGGGGTTTATCGCAACATAGCCATGTGATTGGTGCGCACAGTGACAGCGATTTATTCACGATCTTTCGTGATGGTAGCTTTATTTATAGACAACCATGGACAGAGCTATCTAAACATTGGGCGCGTTTCAGCTACGAGATGTCACGTCGTCGGGATAATCCTGAAACCGCTCAGGCAGAATATGAGCTATGGCAACAGGCGGATTTACCCGGGTTATCCGCTGATGTCAGCTTTAACCCGCAGGAAAACATTGCTGCACCCTATATTAATGCTGGCGCACGCCCACGGGTTGCAGTGCTCAGAGAGCAAGGTATTGGCAGTCAGGCCGAAATGGCATGGGCTTTTGACCAGTCAGGTTTCCAAGCGATTGATGTGCCCATGACTGATTTACTGTCAGGTCGCCAACAATTGGCTGATTTCAAAGGTTTGGTGGCTGCTGGAGGCTCTAGTTATGGGGATGTACTAGGGGCAGGTCAAGGATGGGCCAAAACCATCTTATATAACTCTATGTTGACCGAACAGTTCAAAACCTTTTTCCAGCGGAAAGACAGTTTTTCTTTGGGTATAGGTAATGGTTGCCAAATGCTTTCGCACTTGAAGCTAATCATTCCGGGCGCAGATCATTGGCCTGCTTTTAGTGAAAATACTTCGCAGGCTTATGAGGCTCGGTTAGTAATGGTTAATGTAGTGGATTCGCCCTCCCTATTTTTACAGGGGTTTAATGGGGCGCGTTTACCTATTGTGGTATCACATGCTGTTGGGCGTGCAGATTTTGAGCACCAAGGAAATCTTGACCTCGCTCATATTGCCTTGAGGTATGCGGATGGGCAGGGTAATGCTACCGAGCACTATCCTTTTAATCCTAGCGGCAGTCCGCAAGGCATTGCTGGAGTGTGCAATGATGACGGGCGCGTGACCTTGTTAATGCCGCATCCAGAGCGCAGTATTCGCAATGTGATGATGCCTTGGGCACCGAAACGCTGGGGGGCTGCAGATGAGGGGGGAGCACAACGTGCAGACGGTGGTTTAACACCGTGGATGCGCTTTTTTTACAACGCGCGGCTCTGGATTGATTAAAAGTTTTCGCGTATAATCTTGTTTTGGCTGGAGCGAATACAATGCACTTAGTACAGAAAGCACTTACATTCGACGACGTCTTGTTAGTGCCTGCTTATTCTGAAGTCCTACCTCACGAAACCAATCTTCAGTCTCAATTCACGCGCGATATTCAGCTAAATATCCCCCTTGTTTCTGCTGCTATGGATACGGTTACCGAGTCCAAGCTTGCTATTGCTATGGCACGCGAAGGCGGTATCGGGGTGATTCATAAAAACATGAGTATCGACAGTCAGGCCAGCGAGGTTTCACGCGTCAAAAGACACGAATTTGGCATCGTGATTGACCCAGTGACCGTATCGCCTGATATGACCGTACGCGATGCGATTGAGCTACAAAAACAACACGGTATTTCTGGCCTGCCCGTGGTCCAGGGTGATGAACTCGTTGGCATTGTGACCAACCGCGACTTGCGCTTTGAAGAGCGCTTGGACCTCCCGCTGCACAAGGTCATGACCCCCAAAGACCGTTTGGTTACCATGCGTGAGGGGGCCACTCTGGAACAGGCCCAGTCTTTGATGCACGAACATCGCCTTGAACGTGTATTGATAGTAAATGATGACTTTCAATTGCGGGGCTTGGCAACGGTTAAAGATATTCTCAAAAGCACTGAACACCCCCGCGCTTCCAAGGACCAATTCGGTCAATTACGGGCTGCCGCAGCTGTGGGTGTAGGCGGGGACACCGAAGCCCGCGTGGATGCTTTGGTCAAAGTGGGTGTGGACGCTATTGTGGTGGATACTGCACATGGCCACACTAAGGGCGTGATCGATAGGGTCCGTTGGATCAAAGACACTTATCCTAATGTCCAAGTGATCGGTGGCAACATCGCTACGGGTGATGCTGCTCGTGCCCTGTACGAGGCGGGTGCTGATGCGGTAAAGGTCGGTATCGGACCCGGTTCAATTTGTACAACGCGCGTGATCGCTGGGGTAGGGATGCCTCAGGTATCCGCGATTGATGATGTTTCCAAAGCACTCAAAGGCACTGGCGTCCCGCTCATCGCTGATGGTGGCATCCGTTTTTCTGGTGATGTTGCCAAGGCCTTGGCCGCAGGAGCATCGACTTGCATGATGGGGGGTATGTTTGCAGGTACCGAAGAAGCCCCCGGCGAGGTTGTCCTATACAAAGGCCGTTCCTATAAGGCGTATCGCGGTATGGGCAGTATTGGTGCGATGGTTGATGGATCTGCTGATCGTTATTTCCAAGAATCCGGCAGCAGCGCTGATAAGCTCGTCCCCGAGGGGATCGAGGGTCGCGTGCCCTATAAAGGCAGTGTGATTGCCATTATTCATCAGCTGACAGGTGGTGTACGCGCATCGATGGGTTATTGCGGTGCGAGCGATATCCCGGCTTGGCATGGCAATGCCAAATTTATCGAGGTAACAGCCGCTGGCTTTAGAGAGTCGCACGTACACGATGTTCAAATCAGCAAAGAGGCGCCCAACTACCGCGTAGGTTAAAGAAGGGTTTCCTTTAAAATTTAGGCTGGTAACGGGTTTGAATGGCTTGGCCACATACTTCGTTGCCAGCCTTTTTATTTAATTCTAGGTTGGACAAAAATATACAAAGGCACAGTTGATATGACTGCAGAACAGCATCAGAGCATTGCGATTCTAGATTTTGGTTCACAATTTACACAATTAATTGCGCGACGTATTCGCGAGGCTGGGGTTTATTGTGAAATATTGCCAGGAACGGCATCAGTCCAAAAAATCCAAGCACTACCGCAGTTAAAGGGCATCATTCTTTCTGGCAGCCATGCCTCTGTTTATGATAGCGATGCCCCAAAATTAGATACTGATATTTTTGATCTCGGTATACCGGTCTTGGGGATCTGTTATGGGATGCAGCTAATCGCCCAACATTTTGGAGGCCGTTGCGAGGGCAGCGAAAATCGTGAGTTCGGTTCTGCTACTGTACGGGCGCGTGGCCATACGCCTTTGCTGGATGCAATCGAAGACGAGCGCAATGACCAGGGGCATGGTTTATTACATGTTTGGATGAGCCATGGAGATCAGGTCACTGAGTTGCCCAATGACTTTGTATTGATGGCATCTACGCCTAGCTGCCCCATTGCAGGCATTGCCAACAAAGAATGCCACATCTATGGGGTTCAATTTCACCCTGAGGTTACCCACACTGTCCAAGGCGCTGAAATCTTACGCCGCTTTGTAGTGGATATTTGCGGCTGTGCAGGCGATTGGACCATGCCTAATTTTATCGAAGAGCGCATCAAGGAAATCCGCAGTCTAGTGGGTGATGAGCAGGTCATATTGGGGCTTTCCGGCGGGGTGGATTCATCGGTTGCGGCTTTATTAATTCATCGTGCGATTGCTGACCAATTGACCTGTGTTTTTGTGGATCATGGTTTGTTGCGCCTTAATGAAGCACAAGAGGTCATGGAACAGTTTGGTGAGCACTTTGGCATGAATATTATTCATGTAGATGCCAGTGAACGATTGTTTTTGCAGCTAGAAGGCATACAAGATCCAGAAGAAAAGCGCAAAATAATTGGCGGGCTTTTTGTTGATGTATTCCAAGAGGAAGCACAAAAACTCACCGATGCACAATGGCTGGCCCAAGGTACGATTTATCCTGATGTCATCGAATCTGTGAACACCCAAAGCGGCAAAGGGGGGATCAAATCCCACCACAATGTGGGTGGTCTGCCAGAAACACTCAACCTAAAGTTATTAGAACCGCTGCGTGAGTTGTTTAAAGACGAAGTGCGTCATTTGGGTATTGAACTGGGCCTACCTGCAGAAATGGTGTATCGCCATCCGTTTCCAGGGCCTGGGTTAGGAGTGCGGATCCTAGGTGAGGTTAAACGCGAATATGCCGAACTATTACGACGTGCAGATGCCATTTTTATAGAAGAACTGCGTCAGGCTATTGACGAGGACAGTGGGCGTAGCTGGTATGACCTGACATCGCAGGCTTTTACCGTCTTTTTACCAGTTAAAAGCGTAGGGGTCATGGGTGATGCACGCACCTATGAATATGTGGTGTCGTTGCGGGCTGTTCAGACCATTGATTTTATGACTGCTGATTGGGCCCCTTTGCCGCATGCGCTGTTGAAAAAGGTTTCGGGCCGGATCATTAATGAGGTCCGCGGTATTAATCGGGTGGTTTATGATGTTTCCAGCAAACCGCCTGCCACCATTGAGTGGGAATAATCCCCCATCCCGAATAGTCTGGCAGTACATGGCATAAAAAGCCGCTAAGCCCGCGTAATCGCGGGCTTTTTTGTTTTTTGGGGTAGTAGGGTCTGGTACTGACTAGCAGCCTAAAGCACGATTTATTTGTGGTATGAAACTTGGTACTTTGGGTCGTAAATACCATAGATCATGCTGATACCATGCAGGGCTTTTGAGCAGGAGCATGGTATTAGAAATTTATAACTTATTGTTTTTTCTGCCTTTTCTCTGATTTTTGATGCGATATTTGCTCATGGTATCAGAAGGGGGTAAGGAGCCGTGCTGATGCTAACTGATACCAAGCTCAGAAATCTTAAGCCTAAAGACAAGCTGTACAAAGTCAATGACCGAGATGGGCTGTATGCTGCTGTCACCCCTGCAGGTACCATTTCGTTTCGCTACAACTACAGTATCCATGGCAGGCAAGAGACCATTACCTTTGGCCGTTACGGCTTGGGTGGCATCACGCTGGCCGAGGCGCGCGAGCAACTAGGCGAAGCCAAAAAGATGATCGCCGCAGGCAAATCCCCAGCCAAAGAAAAAGCCCGTGCCAAGGCCCGGATCAAAGATGCCGATACCTTTGATGTTTGGGCGCAAAAGTGGTTGCGCGGCTACCAGATGGCTGACTCCACCCGGGATATGCGCCGTTCAGTCTACGAGCGCGAGCTGCTGCCAGTATTCGGCAAAATGAAGCTACAAGAAATTAGCCATGAGGACTTACGTGCCTTGACGGACCGCATCGTAGAGCGCGGCGCACCGGCAACCGCTGTGCATGCACGTGAGTTGGTTTTGCAAATTTTCCGTTGGGCGATTGAACGCGGCCAAAAAGTAGACAATCCGGCAGAGCTAGTACGCCCAGCCAGTATTGCTCGGTTTGAGCCACGTGACAGGGCCTTAACACCAGAAGAAATTGGCCTGATGTATCAATATATAGAAAGAATTGGTACATCCCCCTCTATACGAGCTGCCGCTAAGCTCTTATTGTTGACCATGGTGCGCAAGAGTGAGCTAACCAATGCCACCTGGAGCGAAATCAACTTCACCGAGGCACTTTGGACCATCCCCAAAGAACGTATGAAACGCCGCAATCCTCATCTGGTGTTTTTATCTCGCCAAGCGCTGGATATCTTCATTGCATTAAAAACCTTTGCGGGCGGATCGGAATACGTGCTGCCATCACGCTATGACACGGATAAACCCATGAGCAGCGCGACACTGAATCAGGTGCTGACCTTAACCTACCGGCTGGCACAAAAAGAAGGGCAACCCCTAGCGAAGTTTGGGCCGCATGATTTAAGACGTACGGCGAGCACCTTGCTGCACGAGGCAGGGTACAACACCGACTGGATTGAAAAATGTCTAGCGCACGAACAACGGGGTGTCAGGGCAGTTTATAACAAGGCGGAGTATAGGGAACAGCGGGCTGAAATGTTGCAGGACTGGGCGGATATGATTGATGGGTGGGTGAATGTTGGGGTGGTGTAATGATATGGGAACGTTTTTGTTTGGTTGGGCTTGAGTTGAGAAATGTAAGGACCGTGAAAGAGTTTAAAAAAATTTCGCAGTATAGGCGACGAAAG
>DATGTW010000132.1:0-2285 GCA_035301625.1 Paenalcaligenes sp. | reverse complement strand
ACACATCCATATTGGGATTTTCATTACCCAATTTTTGGCAAGGGATGGTCTTAATACTTTTATTTTCGGTATGGTTAGGTTGGCTACCGGCTTCGGGCCGAGGTCCTACTTCGACTGTATTGGGTATCCCTCTGAGCATTTTCAGTGTGGATGGCTGGCGGCATATCGCTTTACCTGCAGTAAATTTAGCCATCGCAAATATCGCCCTGGTATTACGTATGACTGCATCAGGGGTCCACGAGGCCCAAGGACAGGATTACGTACGCTTTGCACGTGCCAAAGGTGTCAAACCAGGTCGCATCGTACGCCGCCATATCCTTAGAAACATTCTCATTCCCGTGGTCACCGTGATCGGAATGGAGTTCGGAACCCTAATTGCGTACTCCACCATTACGGAAACAGTTTTT
Organism: Paenalcaligenes sp.; assembly: GCA_035301625.1. Classification (GTDB taxonomy): domain Bacteria; phylum Pseudomonadota; class Gammaproteobacteria; order Burkholderiales; family Burkholderiaceae_B; genus Paenalcaligenes. Next base: position 1,878 of record DATGTW010000132.1, on the reverse strand, counting down.
TCTTGGCCTGGGATGGGCAAGCTATTAATTGACAGTGTTTACCGCTTAGATCGACCAGTGGTGGTCGCATATGTCATGCTCGTGACAATGCTATTTGTAATTATTAATCTGCTAGTTGACATTTTATACGCAGTTTTGGATCCACGTGTGCAACTATTAGAGCCCGGTACCTCATGACAACACGCCAACCTCCTGCACAAGACACCCCACAAAGACAAGCCATGCTGCGCACAATTCGCAGCAGGCCATCAACCAAACGCGCCCTGCTGGTGCTGGGTTTAATCATCGCTGTGGTGATGGTGGCACCCTTTTTTGCACCACAAAACCCCTACGATCTCCTCGCGCTAGACATTATGGATGGTCGTCTGCCCCCGGGCTCGAAAAGCTTTGAGGGTATGCCCTACTGGCTGGGCACAGACTCACAGGGGCGCGATATGTTTAGTGCCATCTTATATGGATTGCGTATCAGCCTTTTCGTGGGCCTAACTTCGGTTGTGTTTTCCGTCATGATTGGGGTTACCTTAGGTTTAATCGCGGCCTACCATGGGGGCTGGTTAGATAGCCTGATCATGCGTTTTGTTGATTTTATTCTGGGCTTTCCAACTATCTTGGTTGCTTTGGTGTTATTAGCTGCGCTTGGCCGTGGCATTGACAAGGTCATCATCGCTTTAGTTATTGTGCAATGGGCACACTATGCTCGGATTATGCGTGGACGAGCCCTACAAGAACGACGCAAAGAATACATCGAGGCTGCTAGTAATTTGGGTTTTTCCTCATGGCGCATTATCTTTCGTCACCTGATGCCAAACTGTTTTGGCCCCATCATGGTCTTTGCCACAATTCAAATTGCTAACGCCATCATTTTAGAAGCCACGCTGTCCTTTCTAGGCGTTGGCGTCCCTATTACCGAGCCCTCGTTAGGTTTACTCATTGCCAGCGGCTTTGAATATCTATTATCAGGGGACTACTGGATTAGCATTTTTCCTGGAATTGCATTGTTGCTACTAATTCTGAGCATCAACATCATCGGCGATCGCCTGCGCATCAGTTTAGACCCACGTCGTTAGCCCCAGCATAAACCCTATTTCCACACTGAGCACATAACCTATGAACGACAAATCTAACGCATCAGTACTGCTCTCTGTACGAGGGTTACAAACAGTATTTCACACCGAAGAAGGCGCCTGGCCCGCCATCGACAGTGTGGATTTAACTGTGCACCAAGGCGAGATCGTGGGCTTAGTGGGCGAATCCGGCTCGGGAAAATCAGTAACCGGATTTTCTTTGTTAAGTCTGATCGACCCACCTGGCGAAGTCAGTGCAGGGCAAGTGATTTTTGATGGTATCAACCTACGTGACCTTGATGAAGAGCAAATGCGCCAGATACGGGGCAACCGCATTACGATGATTTTCCAAGACCCGTTAATGACCCTTAACCCAGTTTTAACCGTAGGCGAGCAAATGCTCGAGGCCATACTGACACATTACCCAAATACACCTAAACAGACGGCCAAGGAGCGCTGTCTACGCGCTCTGGAGCGTGTAGGCATACCGGCAGCAAAACAGCGCTTTTCACGTTATCCGCACGAGTTTTCAGGGGGCATGCGACAGCGGGTCGCCATAGCGATTGCTATGCTCAACAAGCCAGAGCTCATCATTGCTGACGAACCTACTACGGCTTTAGACGTCACGATCCAAGCGCAAATACTGCATGAAATGCAAAGCCTGTGCTGTGAGCACAATACAGCCATGATTTGGATTACCCATGACCTAGGTGTAGTCGCAGAACTGGTAGATACCGTTGCAGTCATGTATGCGGGCCGCATTGTTGAATACGGCCCAGTAGATACAATCATCCGGCAACCCTATCACCCTTAT
>DATGTW010000131.1:0-8979 GCA_035301625.1 Paenalcaligenes sp. | reverse complement strand
TCATCCAGCATATCTTTTTTGAGCTCATCCGTGATGCGCGCCATTTTAGCGGCAGCATCTGGGTCGTCGTAGGTCAATTCTAATCGATGACCGTTGGGATCAAAAAAGTAGATGGAATGGAATAATCCGTGATCAGTGATTCCCACCACATCGATACCATTGGCTTCCAAATGGGCCTTGGCCGCCAAAAGCGCTGCTTTGTCTTTGACCTTCAATGCGATGTGCTGTACCCAAGTAGGGGTATTTTCATCGCGCCCCATGTCGGGTTGAGTGGGTAATTCAAAAAATGCCAGTACATTGCCGCCGCCGGCATCCAAAAACACATGCATATAAGGGTCTGGTTCTTTAGTCGATGGAACCTGGTTTTCTGCAAAAGCCAAAATGAAACCCATATTGAGATGTTTTTGATACCATTCAACGGTTTCTTTGGCGTCTTTGCACCGATATGCGACGTGGTGAATTTTTTCTATTTCGAAACTCATGATGACTCCTCCTTGATACCTCTTTTATTATCAAAACGTTGCCAGGGCAGGGAAATCCAACGCGGGCAAGACTGTGCCGCGCACCTCTCCAAAACCAATCCGGATCCCCTCCTTTTCGCAGAATCCACGCATAATAATGGTATCGCCATCCTCAATAAAGTAGCGTGTTTTCCCGCCTTTGAGATGCACTGGCTCGCTCATATTCCAGTTTAACTCTAATAAAGATCCTCGGGATTCTTTGCTAGGTCCGGATATGGTGCCAGTCCCCATCAAATCACCCACCCGTAAATTACAGCCACTAATCGTATGATGTGCCAGTTGCTGCTCTACCCCCCAATACAGATATTTGAAATTGCTCTCACAAACTGTGGTTTCATTTCCCTCAACATCAAAGGCCACCTGTAAATGTATGTCGTGGGTATATCGGTCTGGCGCTCTTAAGTAAGGTAAGGGTTCAGGGTCTTGGGTCACTGCCGAGCAGCGAAAAGGTTCTAATGCCGCCATAGGGACGACCCAGGGCGAGATCGAAGTGCCAAAGCTTTTGCCGTTAAAGGGACCCAGGGGAACGTATTCCCATTGTTGAATATCACGTGCAGACCAATCATTGAGCAACACCATGCCAAATACATAATCTGCTGCGATGTCTACGGGGACGGGCTCACCTAACAGTGTTTTACGCCCAACAATAAAACCTGTTTCTAGTTCAAAATCCAGCTTTTGGCTGGGCCCAAACACCGGTCGAGTCGCCCCTACAGGCATGATTTGGCCGCTGGGACGCACAATATCAGTACCACTGACCACTACCGAGCTGGCGCGCCCGTTGTAGGCTACGGGTAATTCGGACCAATTGGGCATGAGTGCATTTTCTGGGCCTCGAAACATACTGCCCACATTAAAAGCATGCTCTCGCGAAGAATAAAAATCAGTATAACCCGTTATCTGTACAGGCAAATGCATCTGTACCTGAGTTTGCGGTATCAGTGCTCGTGCACGCAAGGCGGCATCCTCGCGCAGGCGCGGATTATCAGCGGCCAATAATGTCTGTATGGCGGTACGTACCGCTCGCCAATGAACTGAGCCCTGAGCGATAAATTCATTGAGACTGTCTTGAGCAAAAACAGGACCATATTTGATGGGTAGCAAATCCACCCGCTCAAGCACACTAAGGTCTAACACATACTCGCCAATAGCAACTCCAACTCGGGGCTGGTCTCCTGAAGTGCTAAACACCCCATACGGCAAATTATGAATAGTGAAATCATTGCCCTGCGGCACTGCGACAAAGCTCTTTGTAAGTGGCATCTCCACTCCTCCTTTTTTAATTCTCTGTCATCCATATTAAAAGGAGCATGTCTACAAAACAATCATTTTTGCGCTCTATTATCTTTCATCTATTTGCTGCATTTCGCCCATTCATGATCTTTTAACTCACCTTTGATATTTCTCAAGCTAAGGGTTTTCCATGACTGATATAGTGAGTTTGAAACTCATGAATACTTTCTTTTTTAACTTTTTATATTTCAACTAGCGGCGAGGTGACGTATGGCGCAACCAGATCAACAAAGGCACGGGTGGTCTGCCTTTAGATTTTTATTGATCTCGTTTGCAGTGTGCTATTTGGCCCTATTGGTCCTGTCCTCTGCTGCCTGGGCGCAATCCAAAAGCAGGGTTGTGCTCGCACCGCCTCCAGATCAGCATTTAACACTGAGCTCCTTTTTAGAGGAACTGCAGCCCGAAGATTTGGTGCCAGGCACCGATCGTTTTGGTTCGGTCACTACTGAAGCGCCTGTCGTAGCTCCCGTATATGCGGGCGATGAATTACGCGGCTATGTATTTTTAAACTCTCAATACGTCAATGCCGATGGTTACTCGAGCAAGCCCATCCATATTGTGGTGGGTATTGATCTGGAGGGCACCATTACCGGCCTGGATTTGGTCTTTCACAGTGAGCCTATTGTCCTGATTGGGATCTCTGAGCAGCGTGTCATAGATTATATGGACCCTTTTATCGGTTATAACCCCGTCAAATCCATGATGGCTGGCGAGGGCTTGCCCGATACAGATATTGTTAGCAGCGCCACAGTCACTGTGTTGGTGATGGGTGAAAGTGTGGTGCGATCCACTGCACGTGTCGTCCAGGCGCTAGGGCTGGTAGATACCGGTGCGCGCAAGGGCGAAGAGCGTGCAATGGACCCCGAGGCTGGCCAAATTGAGTCTTGGGAAAATTTATTAGCAAGTGGCGCGGTGGCCAACCGCGTGCTAACAGTGGGCCAGGTCAACGAGGCATTCGAAGAAACCGGCAATGAGGCCGCTATCAAGCGCCCCGAACCCGGTGAGCCGGATGATGTATTTATTGAACTATGGGCTGCCTTGGTTTCGCAGCCGCATATTGGACGCAGCCTGCTAGGAGATGCCGAATACGAGGTCATAGCCAGGGAACTCAAACCTGATCAACAGGCCATTTTAGTTGCTGGCCGTGGGCCCTACTCATTTAAAGGGTCAGGCTACGTGCGCGGCGGTATTTTTGACCGCATCGAGTTAATCCAAGGTGTAGAAACCGTACGTTTCCGTGATTTTCAACACCACCGCATTGGTGACATTGAGGCCGAAGGCGCCCCGCATATCCAAGAAATCAGCGTGTTTATCCTCGATGAGGAAACCAACTTTGATCCCGCTGAACCATGGACATTGCAATTGTTAGTGCAGCGCTCGATCAGTGCGCTGGACAAAACCTTTTTGCCCTTTGCGCTGAATTATGAACTGCCCAAAGAGTACACCAAGGTCATTAGCAGCCCCGATGCCGGACGTGGTGGTGATACAAGCACGGGCAAATCCGCCGAACAGACAGCCCCCGATCAGGACCGTGCTGCAACAAGCAATTCTTCCAGCAGTGTTGAGGCTGCCATTCAAAATTCCATGAGCAGCGATTTTGAATTCTCTGCCCTGGGTCAAATGGAAGGCACGCCGCTCTGGCTACGTATCTGGAAAAGCAAAACCGCCGCCATTGCGGGACTAGGGCTGATGTTGCTAACCCTGACCGGGATATTCTTTTTCCAGGATCGTATCGTCAAATACGAACGCACTTATGATCGCATCCGTACAGTCTATCTAACCATCACTTTGATTTGGTTGGGCTGGATCATGACGGCCCAACCCTCGGTGGTCAACGTGCTGACATTTACCACTGCCTTGCGCGAAGGTTTTTCCTGGGAGGCCTTTCTCATTGACCCACTGATTTTCATGCTGTGGTGCGCCATCGCCATTGCGCTGATCTTCTGGGGCCGCGGTGCTTTTTGCGGCTGGCTGTGCCCCTTTGGTGCTTTGCAAGAACTCACCAACAAAATTGCCAAGGCCCTCAAAATCCCTCAGGTAAAAGTGCCTTGGGGGCTGCATGAGCGTTTGTGGGCGATTAAATACCTCATCTTTTTGGCTCTCTTCGCGGTCTCTTTAGGCTCGTTAGCATTGGCCGAGGTCTTTGCCGAGGTTGAGCCATTCAAAACAGCGATTGTCCTGCGCTTTATGCGTGAGTGGTGGTTTGTATTGTTTGCTGTGCTGTTGGTGGCTGCCAGCCTCTTTATTGAACGCTTTTTCTGCCGCTACCTCTGCCCATTAGGGGCAGCACTGGCTATCCCTGCACGGTTACGCATGTTTGATTGGTTAAAGCGCTACCGCGAATGCGGTAATCCCTGCATGCACTGTTTCAACGAGTGTCCCGTCGAAGCCATTCACCCCGAAGGACACATCAACCCCAATGAGTGCATTTCTTGCTTGCACTGTCAGGTGCTCTATCACCACGACCGCAAGTGTCCAGTGATGATCAAGAAGCGCATCCACCGGGAGAAAAGGGCGGCCGCCGCCAAAAAAATGCCAACGGTTCGGCCTCGCGAGGTTCCCAGCCGAACGGCAAAACCCACAACCTTGAACTAGACATACGTCCTTTAACTGTAATTAAGGAGTTTATGATGAAAAACGAAAAGACAACCCAGGAACTGCAGGCCCCAGGCCGTCGTGCCCTACTGGGCGGCGCTGCCGCTGGGGCAGCTGGCTTAACGGTTGGCGGTGTATTGGGCGCCCGTACCGGCGTTGGGATCCCTGCTGCACACGCACAATCTAAAAACGATCCTAACCCTGCCGAAGTACCTCCCGGTGATTTAGATGAATACTATGTATTTTTCTCGGGCGGTCAAAGCGGCGAACTGCGTATTGTGGGTCTGCCCTCTATGCGCGAGCTGATGCGTATACCGGTATTTAACTATTGCGGCGCCACTGGTTGGGGGCAAACCAATGAAAGTTTGAAAATCCTCACCGAGGGGCTGACCCCTGAGACCAAAAAGTATTTAGAGTCTATTGGCGAGAAAACCTATGTCAATGGTGACTTGCACCACCCTCACATGTCTTTTACCGAGGGCACCTATGATGGCCGCTATCTGTACATGAACGACAAGGCCAATACCCGCGTGGCACGTATCCGTTGCGATGTGATGAAGCCCGATAAAATTATCGAGCTGCCTAATCAACACACTGTGCACGGCTTGCGGGTGCAAAAGTACCCCAAGACCGGGTATGTATTTTGTAATGGCGAAAACCGCGTGCCCATTCCTAACGATGGCACTACAGCGCATGACATCGACACCTACCGATGCATTTTCACAGCGGTCGATGGCGAAACCATGGAAGTAGCCTGGCAGGTGATGGTTGATGGCAATCTGGATAATGTGGATGCTGATTACCAAGGCAAATATGCGTTTGCCACCTGCTATAACTCTGCCGAGGGGGTCACCTTGGCCGAAATGACCTCTACCGAACAAGACTGGATTGTCATCTTTAATCTAGAGCGTATCGAAGAGGCCGTTAAAAACGGTGATTTCAAAACCATGGGCGGTGTTCCTGTCATTGATGGACGCGGTGAAAACCCCTACACCCGTTATGTGCCTGTACCCAATAGCCCGCACGGTATCAATACCGCTCCCGACGGTATTCACGTGGTCGCCAACGGCAAACTGTCACCCACAGTAACGGTGTTTGATGTGCGTCGCTTTGATGATCTCTTTGACGACAAAATCGAGCCTCGCGGTACGGTAGTTGCCGAGCCTGAGCTGGGTCTAGGTCCCCTGCACACAGCCTACGATGGCCGTGGCAACGCCTATACCACTCTCTTTATCGATAGTCAGATTGTCAAATGGGATATTCAAAAAGCCATTGATGCTTTTGATGGCAAAGATGTAGATCCCATCATTCAAAAACTGGACGTCCAATATCAGCCCGGGCACAACCATACTTCTATGGGTCAAACCAAGGATGCCGATGGCAAGTGGTTAATCTCGCTGAACAAGTTCTCCAAGGATCGCTTCTTGAACGTGGGCCCACTCAAGCCCGAGTGCGACCAACTCATCGATATATCTGGGGACACCATGCGTCTGGTCAAAGACTCTTCGACCTTTGCCGAGCCCCACGATGCGACCATTATCCATCGTTCTATCGTCAAACCAGTCAACGTCTGGGATCGTAACGACCCCATGTGGGAAGAGGCACGCCAACAAGCAGAGATCGATGGCGTCAATCTGGACAACGCATCCACCGTTATTCGTGATGGCAACAAAGTCCGTGTCTACATGTTTACTGTGGCACCCACCTTTAGCATGACGGACTTTACCGTCCAAGAAGGTGATGAAGTCACTGTTTACGTCACCAACCGCGACACTGTAGAAGATCTCACTCACGGCTTTACCATCGTCAATTATGGGGTCGCCATGGAGGTATCCCCCCATCAAACCTCATCGGTCACTTTTGTAGCGGATCGTCCTGGCGTGTACTGGTACTACTGTCAGTGGTTCTGCCATGCGCTGCATATGGAAATGAAAGGCCGCATGATTGTTGAGCCCAAGTCAGCCTAAGGCTCTTTTACCTGTGGTCTGGTCCACTCTCCTGGGCCAGACCCGTCCCCCCAACAACTTTAAGGAGTCCTAATGATTCATGGTATTTGGACCAGCAAAATAGTGGCCCCAGTGCTATTGATCGGCAGCAGTTTGCTGGCGTCGATGGCCCCTGCCAGCTGGGCCGAAACCATCACTCTATCTGTCGGTGATGATATCCAACAGGCGATTCAACAAGCTCAACCTGGCGATGTTTTGCAGTTATCCGCAGGTGTTTATAAAGGACCGATTACCATCGATAAACCATTAAGTCTGATTGGCCCTGATGTAGATGCAACTAGCGCTGAGGCGCACCACGAGTTGCAGAAAAGCTTTACCGCTGAAAACATCACAAGCTATGAAAGCCCATTACTGACTGAGGGTTTTGATTTTGTAGAAAAAGACAACTTAGGGACAGAGGGCGCTCTCATTCAAGGTGATGGTAAAGGCAGTGTGATTACAGTCACTGCAGATGATGTGCTCATCGAAGGAATAGAAATTACAGGTTCGGGAATCGTGTTGCCCGAAATGGATTCCGCCATTTTAGTGCGCCGCACGGCGCATCGTGCCACTCTGCTGGATAACCACATACAAGGCAATTTATTTGGGGTGTATTTGCACGGGGCTAATGATGCCTTGGTCAAAGGCAATACCATCACTGGCCGTCAAGATATGCGCCTGTCTGAAGCGGGTAATGGCGTCACTATCTGGAACTCACCGGGTGCCATTATTTTGGATAACACCATCCAACACGGTCGTGATGGCATTTTTGTCAAAACCAGCAACGATAATATCTTTGCCCATAATCGTTTTACCGGACTGCGTTATGCCATTCACTATATGTACACCCAATTTAGTCAGGTGATTGGCAATCACTCGCGCGGCAATCATGGTGCATGGGCCATCATGTTTTCTAATCATATTGAGGTCAAAGACAATATCTCGGATGATGATCGCGATTTAGGTTTGCTGCTGAATGCGGCCAACTATTCGTCCATCACAGGCAATGTTGTACGTAATGGCGGCGAGCGCTGTGTCTTTGTCTACAACGCTAATGGCAACGAACTACAAGACAACTGGTTTGAGCGTTGCCCTGTGGGCATTCACTTTACTGCGGGCTCTTCGGACAACGAGATGAGTGGTAATGCCTTTGTGCACAATCAAACTCAGGTGAAATATGTGGGCACGCGCTTTGTTGATTTTGCCCACGAAGGGCGGGGCAATTACTGGAGCGATAACCCAGCCTTTGATTTAGACGGGGATGGCATCGCTGACCGTCCCTATCGACCCAATGATGTCATGGATGAAATCTTGTGGACCCTGCCCGCGGCCAAAGCCCTCGCTAACAGCCCCGCAGTGGCTGCGATTCGTTGGGCTCAGGCGCAATTCCCAGCCATTCACCCGGGGGGCGTCATCGACAGTGCTCCACTGATGCATCCAGAGGCCATTCCCGCGTCATCCATTCTACCTACACCCACCCAAGAGTGGTCTGCCCGTCGTGGCCCAATTGATTTAGGGAGTGATCACTAATGAAGTCCATTGCTCATTGGGATAATGTGACGCGCCGTTATGGAAAAATTTACGCCGCTAACGAGGTCACCTTGAGTCTACCACCTGGACAAGCCATCGCTTTGGTAGGTCACAATGGTGCCGGTAAAACCACTTTGATCAAGTTGATGCTGGGATTGATTAAACCCAGCAGCGGTCAAGTGCGCGCCTTGGGCGAGGACCCCAGCGGTCAAGCCGGTGCCGATGTACGCCGACACCTGGGTTTTTTATCCGAAAATGTAGCTTTTCATGGTGCCATGACTGCAACCGAGTTAATGCGCTTTTACTGTGGCCTGAAACGTCAGTCAACAAATCGTAATGCCGAACTGCTCGAACAAGTAGGGCTGAGCCACGCAGCCAACCGCCGTATCTCTACCTACTCAAAAGGCATGCGGCAACGCTTGGGAATTGCCCAAGCGCTGATCGGTGAACCAAAGTTATTGCTCTTGGACGAGCCTACCAGCGGCTTGGATCCAGCTTCTCGGCTGGAGGTCTTTGCGCTCATTGATAGGATGCGCGAATCCGGGGTCACCGTGTTGGTATCCACGCACCAATTGGCTGAAATAGAACATCATGTCGACCGTATTGCGGTCATGCACCGGGGTGCACTCATTGCTGATGGAGTTCTGGATGACTTGCGTACCGATGCGCAGGCCGAGGTGAAGTTTCAACTGCGCTTAAAGCCCGGGCATTTAAAAGCCGTGGCCAATACGCTGCCAACACATGCACACGCTCACAGTAATGAGGAAAGCAATCTGGAAATCGTTTTGCCTGCCCAAGAGAAAATGCATTTATTGAAATCTTTATTGACGCATGACTGCATTCTGGATATCAAAATCCGCGACGTAGGATTGCCCGAGCTTTATGACCGACTCATTTCGCGTTATCAGGAGGAGGCATGAATATCTTGCTTCTTGCTTTACAAGAAATCCGGATTGGCCTACGTAATCGTTTAGTCATTGCTACGACTGTAGTCTTGGGGGCCTTGGCATTGTCACTGGTATTACTGGGCAGCGCTCCGACCGGATCGGTCAAGG